>JBFZEF010000066.1:0-6899 GCA_041307045.1 Halioglobus sp. | reverse complement strand
ACTGGTCAGGTATCGCCATCGGTTTTACCGCCGACGCCGTGGCGAATTATAGCGCCGGCAGTTTGCATGGCACCCTGGGCGGCGCCTTCGAGGGTGGCCCTGTTGACGACCGGCTGATTGGCGACAGCGGGTCCAATGCCCTGCACGGTCTTGCCGGCAACGACTGGATCGAGGGTGGGGCGGGGGACGACCTCCTCGAGGGCGGGGCTGGCTCCGATGTGATATCCGGTGGCGCCGGCAATGATCTGATCTTCGGCAGTGCGCGGGCCGGGCTGGTGGATCTGCTGGACCCCGACTCTCAGTACGACCGATTCTATCTGTCCCAGATCGGCGACAGCAGCGACGATGCCAACGTACTGGACGGCGGTGATGGCACTGATTACGTGAGTGGTGGTGAATACGCAGACTACATCGAGGGCGGCGCCGGCGCGGATTACCTGCTGGGCGGCACCGGCGCCGACTTTATCAGCGGTGGCCCCGACAGAGATGTCATCTACGGGGATTCCGCGCTCCACTACCGCTATGTGGAACTGAGCCCGGGCGTAGCCGGGGAGCGGCTGGAAATCGCCTTCGCCGACGGTAACAACAGTGTGGGGCAGTATGACGATGTAATCCACGGCGGGAGCGGCAACGATACGCTCTGGGGAGAGCTGGGAGACGATGAACTCCACGGCGATGAGGGCGACGACACCCTGGTCGGTGACCGCTATAACGACAGCGCTTACTTCAGCGCCGAGCTGCCGGCCTACCGCGATACCTCGCCGGAGTTGGCTGTCGCCCTGCACGGCAACGACCGCCTCTACGGCGGCGCCGGCAGCGACCTGCTGCTGGGCCTCGAAGGCGATGACCTGCTGGCCGGAGGTCGGGACGTTGACCACCTGCGGGGCGGCGCCGGTAACGATACCTACTTGTTCGAGGCGGGGGACGGCCTGGATCACATCGAGGATTCCGGGGGCAGCCATACCCTGCTTTTCGGCGGCATCGCGCCCGCTGACCTGCAGGTCCTGTTCCACGGCGAACAGCTGTTCATCGGCACGGGCCAGGGCGCGGAGGGCTTCTACTTCAGCCGAAGTGAGTGGGCCAGCACCCGCATTGCGCTGGATTCCCCCGACGCGGTGATCGAGCGCTCCCGCCTGAACACCCTTTACCTCGACAGGGCCGGCAATCTGCTGCTCACGGTCAAGGCCAGTACTGAACTGACCGAGGCCGATAGAAACGCACTGTTCACCGTTGATACCAGTAATCCCGACAAGCCGCGAATTGTCGTCGCCCCCGGCGTCAATGCGGTGGAGATTGATGCGATCGAGGGGGGCAGCGGCGGCGCCACCATGCGCGTAGTGAGCGGCGGCCTGCAATTCATCCTCGAGCTGGCCGCCCTGCAGCTGTCCACGGGGCTGGATTTCCTCAGTCTCGCCAGTGGCGTGCCCCTGAGCCTGTCCGGCCTGTCCGGGAGCCTGGTCGGTTCATCCGGCGCCGATCGGATTATCGGCAGCGAGTCCGCCGATGTCATCCGCGGCGGTGGCGGCAACGATGTACTGGAAGGGCGCGGCGGCAAGGATGACCTGGATGGCGGCACCGGCAATGATGTCCTGCGCGGCGGTGAGGGCAATGACATCCTGTACGGGGGTCAGACGAATGGCAGGGACTGGCTGGATGGCGGCAGGGGCAACGACACGCTCGATGGTGGCTATGGCCCCGACACCTACGTCTTCGCCCCGGGTGATGGCCTGGATAAGGTAAGCGATCCGGAGGGTTACAACTACTTGGAGTTCGACGCGGGGGTGGATCCAGCCGCGGTCGCGCTGTACTACACCAGCACCACCGCTTCCCGGTTCCGGGTAGAGTACGGCCCGGGTGACTCCTTCAGCTCCGCCGGCACCTTCTCGTCCTACTGGATCAACGGGGTTACGGTGGGCAGTTCAGCTATTCCGCTGGTACAGCGCTCGGATCTCCTCGATGGCACTTTTTTCGATACACGCTGGAACGATGTGTTCGAGCCCGGCCCAGGTAGTGACACGATCCACGTGAACGGCTGGGGTGACGATGCCTTCCGCTTCGCCGCGGGCGACGGCCGGGACGTTATCAAGGTCGATAACAATTACTACCCGGAGCTCATGGGGGAAATTCGCCTGCGCGAGGGTGTTGACCTTGAGTCAGTCTCCTTCAGCTTCCTCAATGGCGATACGGTTATCAGCTATGGGCCGGGGAATCAGCTGACGCTCGATACCGACACGGTGTTCTCTGCTTGGGACAATACCTTCGGTCGTTTCACCCTGCTGTCGGAGGCGGATCCAGCCTGGATACCCGTGATTCGCGCCCAGGGCTATGTGGGCCTGCTGCACGGGAGCTACGGCGCTGACCATATTATCGGCGGGCCCAACATCGAGACCATCCTGCCCGGGAGCGGCGATGACATCATCGAAGCGGGGGGCAACCCGGACCGTATCGTGCTCAATGATGTTTATATGGACCAGGGCAGCCGGGGCATAGGCCGCAAGCACATTTGGGGGCAGGGGGATGACGACATTATCGAAACGCCGCTGCACCAGGGCCTGACATTCCATTACAACCGCAGCGACGGCGACGACCGCATTGAATATGACTGGTCGTACTCCTGGCAGCACCCCTACCGGTTCAGCTATGACGAGACGACGAATTCTCTGAGCTTCCTGCCCTACGGGGAGGACACCCTCGCGTTCGGGGGGGATATCACCCTGGCGGATCTGCGCTTCATTCGTGCCGGCGCAACGCTCACTGTGGCGCTGCGCGACGGCGGCGGCAGCGTGGGCGTAGCGGACTTCTTCCACGCCTGGGATGTAGAGGGCATGCCGGAGGGTGGCGTTCCGCCGCAGATCCCGGAGGAGGGTGCGGAACCGGACAGCCTGTTGGACCCCGCCTTTCTGCCCCTGCTGCCACGAACACCGATTGCCGCACTGAGCTTTGCCGACGGTTCCCGCTACGACATGGCGGCGGTACTGGACAGTTTTCTGGAGGTATCCGACGCCACCCTGTTGGGTACCGAAGGCGATGACGAGCTCTACGGCACCCAGGGTGACGATGTTATCCAGGCCCTGGGCGGCAATGATTACATCGAGGATATCGGCGGCAGCAATGTGATCCTGGCGGGTGCGGGAAACGACCGGATTGTGGTGGGAAGTGATTCCTTCGTCGATCCCGGTGCGGGCGATGACTGGGTCATGTTGGTAGCCGGCAACCATGTCATTTCCTTCGGGCCGGGCGCGGGCAGTGATCTGGTCATGCTGGATGTGGCCCTGGGCAACGTCGCTGTGGAACTGGCCGCCGGGCTCACCAAAGCTGACGTTGCAGTGACGCTGGTGGCGATGGAGTGGGGCCAGGTTCCGATGATCACGCTGCCCGGCGGTGGCGATGCGTTAGCGCTGGCCAGCCTGCGTTACAACCCCGACCTTGACACCTGGAGTGCGGATGCGGACAGTGTTGCCGCCACGCTGCGCTTTGCCGATGGCAGTGTCATCAGCGGCAGGGAGCTTTACGCCCTGGCCGCCGGTGACGGTGGCAGCACCATTGAAGGCACCAGCGGCGATGATGTGCTGGTTGGAACAGAGGGTAACGATGTTTTCATCGGCGGCGCCGGTGATGACATTATGGATGGTGCCGGCGGGGATGACCTGTTCCTGGTCGAGGGCCGGCGCCAGGGCCGGGATCGCATCATCGGCGGGGCGGGATTAGACACGATCAGCGGCGGGGCCGCTGACGACTGGATCACCCTGACGGAATTACTGGTAAGCGACAGTATCGAGCTCATCGATGGCGGCCTCGGGGAAAATACCCTCTCGGGTACCGGTGGCGCCAATATTCTCGACTTCAGCGGCACCGGGTTGCACAGTATCGAAGCGATCGATGGTCGGGGTGGCCAGGACCAGATCATCGGCTCCGCCGGCGATGATGTGATTGTCGGAGGCGGCGGCAGGGATACCCTCAGCGGCGGCCGCGGCAACGATACCTATGTGTTCAGAACGGGGGACGGCCGGGATATTATCGACAATGCCGACCCCGATTCGGCAAGCCTGGATATCCTGCAATTGGCCGACCTCGATTACCACCAGGTATGGCTGTCGCGACGGCGCGATCACCTGGTGCTGAACATCGCCGGTTCAACCGACCGGGTGCTGATCAGGGACTGGTACCTGAACGAAGCAAGCCAGCTGGACGCCATCTATGCGGGCGGGCATGTGCTCCTGCGCGACCAGGTCGACCAGCTGGTCAGCGCCATGGCGGCCTTCGATGTGCCCGAGGGCGTGGATGCGATTATTCCCGGGCAAACCGCCCTCGAACTGGCGCCGGTGTTGAGCGCGGTCTGGCAGGTGGCGGCCTAGCGAACGCCGGAGGCCGGGTTTAACCCCGGCCGCTCACCGGGATCAATTTCCGCGGCCCTGCCAGCGTAAGCTGTTTCACCAGCTTGCGCCGGTAGCCGGACAATTGCCGCAGGCCCTCCAGGGCGGGGAATTGCACCATTACCTGGACGATGTCCTGGGCCAGGGCCACCCGCGACAGGCCGCGGTAGATGCTCAGGTAGGAACCGACCATGGCGGTGAGGGAGCGGGTCAGGTGCAGGTAGTCGCCGCGCACCACGATGCCCTGGCGGCTGAGCGCGGTGGCCAGGTTGATCGCCAGTTCCAGGCGGCTGGTGAGGCCCTCCTGGCCTTCCCGGTAGAGGGTCAACAGGAAGTCATAACCCAGCGGTTCCACCGCGGCCTCCGCCAGGATGCGGGAGACATGCGCACCCAGTTCCCTGCGGCAGGCCTCCATCTGCTTGCGGTCGGTGCCCAGTTCGACGATCGCATCCGCAATGCCATCGGCATCACCCGCCAGCACCGCCTGCAGGTAGGCGAGCGCGGGTTTCCAGATGGCGCTGATGTCCACCGTATTGCCCCAGTCGATCAGGTAGAGCTCGTCGGCGTTTGCCACCAGGATGTTGCCCGGGTGCAGATCGCCGTGGAATTCCTGGTAGATGAGCAGGTGGGAGATGACCGTGTGCAGAAAGGCCCGCCCCACCTTGCGCCGCGCCGCCACGGTTTTACGTCCGCGCGTGCCAAACGCACTGTTGATGCCGGCGGCCCGGTCCACAAACTCCATCTCAATGATGCGCCGGGTGCCGTGGTAGACCGCCGGCACATGCCAGCGGCCGGACTGCGCTGCGCGTTTCGCAAAGCGGGCCTGGTTGCGGGCCTCGGACTCGAAGTCCAGCTCTGCCCGGAAACCCTCCACGAACACATCCACCTGCCCCAGCCAGGACGCCAGGAAAGGCGACAGCTTGGAGTGGGGCGCCCAGTACTGGCTGCTGAGGATGGCCAGCTTGATCACGGTCTTGCCGATCTGGAACTCGCGCTCGAGGTTGTGGCGGCCGACCTTGACCACCACCGGCGTCAGCAGCTGCTTGCCCTTGCGGTCGGGCATGGGCTTCTGCGCCAGGTACACCGAGGCGATGGAACCGGATTTGATCGGGCTGGAGGCATCGAAGCCGAAGTAGCGCTCCGTCGGCAGCTCGCCGTAACACTCGATGAAGGCCTGTTCCACCTCGGCGGCGGTCATGGGCTCCACGTCTTCCTGGAACACCGCCAGGGCCTCGGTGATCTCGTCGGGCAGGAAATCCGAGCTGGCCGCGGCCACCTGGGCCATCTTGATGAAGAAAGGGCCGAATTCGCGCACCATCTGCGCCACGATCTCGGCCTGTTCCCTGAAATCATTGGGATCCGTGTCGAAAAACTCGCGGATATAGCGCAGCGCTCCGATCTGGCGACGGAATATCACCAGGTCCTGGCGGATGACGCGGGTGTTGCCGAGAATCTCCCGCATCCGCTTGTCGTTGACCTGGCGCAGGTCCTTCACCTGGTTGATCAGCTGGGCGATCAGTGGCTCGTAGGCCGTGATCACGATGCGCATGACATCGAGGCTGACTTCCCCCAGGCCGCGCAGCTCGGGTTCGCTCATCAACTCGTCGAAAAACTTCCAGAACTCGTCCGTCAGCTGCTTGGGGATGGGGACAATGCTGCGGGCGGTGACCTGCTCCACCAGGAAGCGGATCAGGTTCTCGGTGCTCTGCTCGTTGGGCAGCAGGTTACCGCTGCGCATGCGGCTGGTCAGGGTGCGCAGCTGCAGGGTGACCGGGTGCTCCTGCAGGGCCAGGAACAGCTGGTCCAGGGCCTTGTGCAGCTCCTGCTCGGTAATCTCGCTGCGGCGGTTGATAAGCTCGATCAGGGGCAGCAGCGAGCGGTAGATTCTGGCCACGCCCACTGTGAAGTCGCTGGTGGAGCGCGCCAGCCGCACGGTCTGGTCCTTGATGGCCGGGAGGACTTCTTCCAGCTTGAGGTAGTCGTCAATCGCGGTCGGTTTGGGTTTGACCTGCTTCGCCAACAGACACTCCTGGCTGATCCTGGGGCGCTGATCAGCATTGACGCTCACTTGCGGGGACAACCTGCTGTTCCGATGACCTGCCGGTCTGCCCGGAGGGCAGGAAAGGTCGGATTCTCCCCTATTCGGGAGTGCCTCACAAGGGCGATTTGCCGATCAAATTATCGAGACCGCGGCCCCTGCACAGGGGTAAGTTTGCTAGAATGGCCGCTGCCAACACACCTGTATTCCCAGCCATGACAGAAACCATTGCCCACGCATCGCCCACGATGCCGGCGCAGACTGCCCGCCTGATGCGGCAGGCCACCTATGCCTCGATAACGGTGGCGCTGGTGCTGATCCTGGCCAAGCTGATCGCCTGGGGCGTTTCCGATTCCCTCAGCCTGCTGGCGACGCTGATCGATTCCACCCTGGATGCGCTGGCCTCCCTGATCAACCTGCTGGCGGTGCGCCACGCCCTGTCGCCCGCGGACCGGGAACACCGCTTTGGCCACGGCAAGGCGGAGGCG
>JBFZEF010000063.1:0-5007 GCA_041307045.1 Halioglobus sp. | reverse complement strand
CCTGGCCAGGGTGAACACCGCCAGGCCACGGCGATAGCCGCCGTGGGCCGTGGTGGCGTCGTTGCGGCCGGCGCTGGCGCCCGCGGCCAGGCCGCCGGTAGTGCTGGCGTCCGCTGAGACGCCCGCCGTAACGGCCACCGCGCTGGTCTGGGCACTGAACTCGAAGTTGCCCGTGGTGAATTCCTCGAAGGCCGACTGGTTCTGGAAAAAAATGATCTGGCTGAAAGCCTGGGCACCCATCTGGAAGCCCACCGTCAGCTGGGTCATGGTGGTGTTACCCACATGCTGCCCGCCGACAAAGACCCGCCCTTCCCCATGGGCGCCCCCGACCATGAAGCCGATCCTGCCGATGGTCGGGAACACCGCGTAGCCGTAGGCGGTGTCGAAGAACCTACCACTTTCTCCCGCATTCCTGAACGCGTTGATGGTACTGGCAAACGCGTCCGCCCGGGCCGGCGCATTGGCCAACAGCAACAGGCAAAGGAGCGGCACAATAAAACCAGCCTTGAATAATTTTTGCATCTCAAAACACCTTTAATCGTAGTAATGGGCGGCACGTCCAAACGCCGCCCGTATTCTCGGTTGACCGGCACACGGGGTCAAGGCAAAGTCCAAAAAGTATCCTGCCAAAAAAGTCCTCAGGTCGCGCGAGACAAGGCAAAAATAGCCGGACAAGCGGAGTGTACACGACAGTACATGAGCATTGTCCGGCTATTTTTAACGCGGTATCGCACGGGCTGAGGGCTTTTATCAGCCGGTATTGCGCATGCCGGCGGCGATCCCGGCTATAGTGACCATAATCGCCCGCTCCAGCACCGGCTCCGGCGCCTCCCGGTTGCGCTGCAGCAGCTCAGCCTGCAGCATATTGAGCGGCTCGGTATAGATATTGCGCAGGCGCAGGGATTCACTGATCCAGGGCTCGTCGGCGAGGAGCTGGTCGCGGCCAGCCAGTTCCAGCACGGTGGCGGTATCGCTGGCCAGCTGCCGGCGCAGCGCGTCGCCGATGCGCCGCAACGCCGCCGGCACCAGGCGTTCGTCGTAGTAGGCGGAGATACCGGCATCGGTCTTGGCGAACACCATTTCCAGCATGGCCAGGCGAGTGGCGAAAAACGGCCAGATCGCGGCCATCTCCCGCAGCATCTCCCCCTGCCCCCGATCGAGTGCCGCGCGCAGCGCCGCGCCCGCACCCAGCCAGGCCGGCAGGATGAGCCGGTTCTGGGACCAGGCGAAAATCCAGGGGATGGCCCGCAGGCTTTCGATACCGCCTGGGCCTGCGCGGCGCGCGGGCCGGGATCCCAGGGGCAGTTTGCCCAGTTCCTGCTCCGGGGTGGCGTGGCGGAAGTAGGCGACGAAGTCCGGCTCCTCCCGCACCACCGCCCGGTAGGCAGCGCAGGAATCGCTGGCGAGCGTGGACATGAGTTCCCGCCACTCGACCCGCGGGGCCGGGGGCGTCAGCAGGTTGGCCCGGCAGATGGCGCCGGTGTACAGCGCCAGGGTCTTCACCGCCATCGAGGTCCAGCCCAGCTTGGCCCGGATCATCTCGCCCTGCTCGGTCACCCGCAGGCCGTTTTGCAGGGAGCCGGGGGGCTGCGACAGCAGCGCCTCCCTGGCGGGTGCGCCGCCGCGACCGATGGTGCCGCCGCGGCCATGGAACAGGGTCAGGCGCGTGGCGTACTCGCTGCAGGCCTGCAGCAACTCCTCCTGGGCGCGGTATTGGGCCCAGGCGGCGGCCAGCACCCCGGCATCCTTGGCGGAGTCGGAGTAACCGATCATGACCATCAGCTGCCCCTTGATATGCCCGCGATACCAACTGTCCTGCAACAGCGCACGCACCACCTCCTGCGCCCGCGACAGGTCGTCCAGGGTTTCGAACAGGGGCGCCACCGGCAGGCTGTGACTGCACCCGGCCTCCTTCAGCAGCAGCTGCACCGCCAGCACATCCGAGGCCTGCCGCGCCATGGAAATGACATAGGCGCCCAGGGCCTCGGCCGGCTGGCGGGCGACCACCGCACAGGTGTCGAGCACCTCCTGCACGGCCGCCGAGGGCCGCCACTGGGGCGATACCAGCGGGCGCCGACTGGCCAGTTCCCGCAGCAGGAAGGCGCGCCGCGCGCTCTCATCCCAGCCGGCGTAGTCACCCAGGCCCAGCCAGGACGTGAGCTCGGACAGCGCCTGCGTGTGGCGGGCGCTGTCCTGGCGCACATCGTGGCGGACCAGGTGCACGCCGAAGCAGCGCACCCGGCGCAGCAGGTCCAGCAGGGCGCCATCGGCGATGATCTGCATGCCACATTCCAGCAGGGACTGGTAGCAGGCGAGCAGGGGCTGCCACAGCTGCGCGACGCTGTGCAGTATCTCGCCATCCGGCGGGAGTTCCCCCGCCAGCTCCGCCTCGATCGCGCTGCGGGTATGGCGCAGCAGCTCGCGCAGCCGGCGCAGCACCACCCGGTAGGGCTCATGGGCGTCGCCGGACAGTTGCCGCAGGGACTCGCTGCAGCGGGTCATGGACAATTCTTCCACCAGCTGCACGACATCGGCCAGGTACAGGTCGGCGGCCTGCCAGCGGCTGAGCAGCATCACCTCGGCGGTGACCCGGGCGGTGACGTTGGGATTGCCGTCGCGGTCGCCGCCCATCCAGGAGACGAACGACACCGGCGCGACCTCCAGTGGCAAACGCACGCCGCAGCTGTCGGACAGGGCACGGTCCAGGCGCCGCAGGAATTCGGGCACCGCCCGCCACAAGGAGTCCTCGACCACCGCGAAGCCCCACTTGGCCTCATCCACCGGGGTGGGTCGCTCCTCGCGGAAATCATCCCCGAACCAGATCTGGGCCAGCAGTTCCCTCAGGCGCACGAGCAGGCGCTCCCGCTCCCGATCGGTCAGCCCCTGCAGTTCGAGCTGGGCCAGGCAGCGGCCGATCTCGCCGTGCTTGTGGATCAGTGTGCGGCGGGTGATCTCGGTGGGGTGGGCGGTCAGCACCAGCTCGATGCGCAGCTCGAGCACGGCGGCGATCACCGCCGCGGGCGCCACCCCCTCCGCCAGCAGCTCGCCCAGCCCGGTGGCCAAGCTGCGGGAGGCGGAAAGCAGGGGATCGGCCCCGCGCGATACATTGTGGTGCTGGTCGGCGATATTGGCGAGGTTGAGGAACTGGCTGAAGGCCCGGGCCACCGGCACGAGCTGTTCGTTGCCGAGGTTGTGCAACACCGCCTGCAACTCCTCGCGGGCCTCCCTGCTGCCCTCCCGGGCGCTCTTGGAAAGGCGCCGGATCTGTTCAACCAGGTCGAGAAAGGCTTGCCCTTCCGCGGCGGCGATCGTCTCCCCGAGCAGCCGGCCGAGGAAACTGACATTACCGCGCAGCGAGCTGTAAACGGCATCGTTCAAGCCGGCACTCCTGCCAGATGGTAAACCCGATCCGACAGCCTACAGAAAAGGTCGCCGCCAGGCGACCCTGGCAGAATCGCCCCCGCAGGGTCACCTCGACAGGATCGCGCCTCAGCCCAGGCGGGCCAGCAGGTCGCACACCCGGCAGGAGTAGCCCCACTCGTTGTCGTACCAGTTCAGCACCCGCAGATAGCGGCCCGCGGTCACACCGGTGAAGCCCGCATCGTAGATCGACGAGTGGGAGTTGCCGATGATATCGGAGGAGACGATGGGCCGGTCGCTGAACTGCAGGATACCCCGCAGCCGGTCGGACTCGGACGCCTCCCTCACGGCGGCGTGGACATCCGCCACGCTGACCTGCTTGCCCAGCTTGCAGAACAGGTCCACCACCGAGCCGTCCGGCACCGGCACCCGGGCCGCCATGCCGTGCAGCTTGCCCTTCAGTTGCGGCAATACCTCGCCTACCGCCTTGGCGGCGCCGGTGGAGGTGGGAATAATGTTTTCCGCCGCCGCCCGGCTGCGGCGCCAATCCGAGTGCGGGACATCCGCCAGGCGCTGGTCGTTGGTATAGGCGTGCACCGTGTTGATCACACCCTCCTCGATACCGAAAGCTGCATCCAGGACACTGGCCATGGGCGCCAGGCAGTTGGTGGTGCAGCTGGCGTTGGAAATAATCCGGTGCTCGGGCCGCAGGCCCTCCTCGTTCACGCCCAGCACCACGGTGTAATCCACCGGGTCCTTGGCGGGAACCGTGAGCACGACATGGCGCGCGCCCGCAGCCAGGTGCTGCTCGAGTTGTTCGCGCCTGCGGAACACGCCGGTGGCCTCCACCACAGCATCAACCCCAAGCGCCGCCCAGGGAATGTCCGCGGGATTGCGCTCACTCACCAGCTTCACCCTGCTCTTGGCGGTCACCAGGTGCCCGTCCTCCAGCTTGAGCGCCTTGCCGAATGGACCCATCACGGTGTCGTAGTCCAGCAGATAGCGCAGCGCCTCGTAGTCAAACAGGTCGTTGATGGCAACCACGTCAATGCCCTCGACATTCTCCAGAATGCGGAAGACCGAGCGGCCGATACGGCCAAAACCATTGATCCCGATTTTCATTAGGCTGCCTCCTTCCGTGCGTCCAGTTGCCGGTAAATTCGCACCACGTCCAGCAGGCGCGCCGCGTGCCCGAGATTCTCGTACCAGCTGAGGGTCTTGATCGTATTCTTGCCCGCCTTGAGCGTGCCCTTGGCGTCGAACAGCAGTGACAGGGGATTGCCGATAACGTCAGAGGACACGATGGGATCCTCCACCACCCCCACAATTCCCGGCAGGTTCGCAGCGCGCATCGCCTGGTTGATGTCCTCCACGCCCACGGCCGCGTCCTGCAGCACCAGGTTGACGTCCAGCAGGCAGCCCTCATGGATGGGAACATTGAGCGCGGAGGTGAGGAACTTGCCGTCAAAGGCCGGCAGGATACGCCCCAGCCAGGCGCCCGCCTCGTGACTGTTGGGAATGATATTTTTCGCGGCGGAGCGGCTGCGGCGGATATCGCTGCCGGCGTAGTCCTGCAGTGCCTGGTCGGAAGTGTAGGCGTGAATGGTAGTCATGCTGCCGCAGTCGATGGCAAAGCTGCGCGACAGC
>JBFZEF010000062.1:0-25323 GCA_041307045.1 Halioglobus sp. | reverse complement strand
ACTGTCTCCAGGGTGTCGCGCATCAGCCGGGCCTGTTCCTGCGCGTTGCGCAGCAGCGCCTTGGAGGAGAGCACGAGGCGGGCGCCCACGGCCTGCTCGTCATCCACCGCGCCGCGCATCGAGGAGTAGGCATGGATGGAGCCCACGGTGGCGGACTGGCGGTGCTGTGCCTCCAGGTAGTCGCTGTCTCCCAGGCCCAGTTCGGTGAGGATGTGGGTGTACAGGGGCAGGGCCTGCAGCTGCGCCGGCGCAAGCTTCGGCAGCGACATCACCACCTGCTGGTAGACCAGGCCGTTGGTGCCCTGGCCATACGTGGTGACTGGGATGGTCAGCGGGACGCCCCCCGGGCTGCTCTGCTCGAAGGCGAGGTCCGGCAGGCTTGCCGGAACATCGCTCAGTTCAACCTTCGGCAGGATGTCTGCAGCATCGGTTCGCTGCTGGCGGCGGGCCAGATCCTCCGCCAGCCTGAGTACCTGGGCGCGGGCCTGCCCATCCATGGAGGCCTTGATGGCGGCAAGCCGGGCGGCCTCGGCAGCATTGCGCTGCGCGGACAGCTGCGTATCAGGCGTCATCACCAGGGTCACCCGGTGCGGATTGTCCAGTAGCAGGCGCCTGGCCAGCTGGCGGATGTAGAGCGGGTCCTCGATACGCGCGCGCAGGCGAGCAATCACGGGCTCCAGGTCCAGCACCGCGATCGGGTCGCTGTAGTGGGTGGCGCACCCGAGTGCCTGCAGGATCAGTTGCAGGCCGTAGGGGTAGCCGTCACCACTGATTTCGCGCTGGTGTAATTCCAGCTGATGCAGCACCGCTTCCATGCGGTCGTGGCTGACGCCCTCGCTGGCCACACGCTCGATGACACCCAGCACCAGTGCCTCCAGCGCGTCCGTGTTCTCGGCCTCGCTGCCCTCGATACCGCAGCAGAACACCAGCTCCCGCATGCCGTCCTCCAGGCCGCACAGGGGCGAGGGCGACTGGCCCAGTCTGGTGGTCTCCAGCGCCTGTTGCAGCGGCGATGCGCTGTTGTCCAGCAACACACTCGACAGCAGCTGGGCTTCCAGCAACTGCTCCAGGTCGGTGCTCTCCCCGAGCAGCCAACCGATCACGATATGGGCTTTCTTGTCTGTGGGCCCGCTTTCATCGTAGGCGTAACGACCGGACACCCGCAGGGGTGCCTGCAGGCGTTTTTCCGGCTGCACCCGGATGCGCAGGTCCTGCCTGGTAAAACGCTGCAGGGCACGCTGTTCGAACACGGCCTGGTGATGGGACGCCGGGATGTCGCCAAAGGTCATGAAGATCGCATTGGTCGGGTGATAGTGGCTCTGGTAAAACGCCTTGAGCTGGGCGTAACTCAGGTCCGGGATGTGCTCGGGGTCACCGCCGCTGTTGTAGTGGTAGGTGCTGGTAGGGAACAGGTGTTCGCACAGGGTTTTCCACAACACGCTGCTGACGGAACTCATGGCCCCCTTCATCTCATTGAACACGACGCCTTTGAACACCAGGTCGCTCTCGGGGTTGCCGGCTTCGGCAAATTCCACCCGGTGCCCTTCCTGGGCGAAGTCCAGCGGGTCGAGCCGGGAGAAGAATACCGCGTCCAGGTAGACATCCAGCAAGTTGTCAAAATCCTTGCGGTTCTGGCTGGCGAAAGGGTAGGCGGTCCAGTCCGAGCTGGTGAACGCATTCATGAACGTGTTCAGGGAGCGCCGCAACATCATGAAGAACGGGTCCCGCACGGGGTAGCGCTCGCTGCCGCACAGGGCGGTGTGTTCGAGTATATGGGCCACGCCGGTGGAATCGTGGGGCACGGTGCGCAGGGCCACCAGGAACACGTTCTCACTGTTGGGTGACGCCAGGTGGTAGTGCACGGCTCCGGTTTGTCTGTGCTCGTACTGCTCTACCGTGATATTGAGAGAGTCGATGGTCTGCCGGCGTATCGGCTGGAAGGCCGGGTGTGCCGTGGGAAGTTCGGTGCTGCCAATACTCATCAGGCGTCCTTGGGGCAAGTTGAAAACAAAAGATGAAAATGCAAAGTCGTTTGTTTGACAGGGCGACAGTGTAACGCTATTTGGCTGCAGCCGGTGCGGGTGCGGTCGCGGGTACCTGTTCTATCCGGTACAAAAACGGCCAGTTCTTGCCGGTGACCCAGATCCCGCCGTCGGCCGGATTGCGGGCGATCCCGTTGAGGACATCGTCCCTGGGATTCATGCCCGCCGGGCGCTGCATGATGGGCAGCAGGCCCTGCAGATCGATACTGGCTTCCACCTTGCCGCTGGCCGGGTCGATGATGACGATGCGGTCCGTCATCCACACGTTGGCCCAGATGCGGCCGTCTATCCATTCCAGTTCGTTCAGGCGGGTGACGGGTGTGTCCCCCTCCGTCACTTCGATGGTGTGGGTAATTCTTTTTTCGGTCGGTGATATAAAGAAAAGGCGGCTGCTGCCATCGCCATAGATGAGCTGTTCGCCATCGTTGGTTATGCCCCAACCCTCGCCGGGAATCCGCATGCGCTCGATCACCTCGAGGCTGTCCCTGTCGTACACCAGCAGCAGGCGCTCGCGCCAGGTCAGCTGGTACACCCGATCCCCGAGCACCGTCAGGCCCTCGGCCCACAGGCGCGGGTCCATCTTATGTTCGCTGTCGAGTTCGCCGCTGGCGAAATCGAAGCGCAGCAGGCGCGACTTACCATACCCGCCGCTGCTGGCGTAGAGCTGGCCATCGACGATTTCCAGGCCCTGGACGTGGGTGCGGGGTGCGAGCTTTTTTTGCTCCAGCACCTGATAGCCGTAGTCCTGCACAGCGCTGGCGCTGTTGGCGACCAGCGCCAGCAGCGCGAGTATCGGCAGTGAGCGGGGCATGACTAGTTCCGGTTGCGGCAGAGGTCGCGGATTATAAACCGCGCGGGCGCCAGGGCGCGACCAAGCTCGCGGCTCAGGGGAGGGGGCTCCGCGCATATCTGGCTGGCCAGCAGTTCGGCCGCCAGCGGCGTGGAAGTCAGGCCGCGGGATCCGTGCGCGGTGCTCAGGAAGAGGCCCGGCAGGTATTGCCCGCGCCGTTCTATCACCTGCCTGGCATTGCTGCGCAGGCCGGCGAAATCCCGCAGGAACGCCGCCCTGTCCGGCACGGGCCCGACCAGCGGCAGGTAGTCGGGGCTGGCGCAGCGAAAACCCACGCGCCCGCGCAGCGCTGCCGGGTCCTGCTGCGAGAGTATCCCCTGCCATGCGGGCACGGCCCGGGCCAGGGCGCTGAGGTTGCCCTGGTGGTCGCGCACGCGCGGTTCCGGGTCGCTGTCGTCGAGGTTGAAGCTGGCGCCGATACAGTGATTGCCGGCGCGGGCAGGAGCGATGTAGCCCTCATGGCACAGCGCCGCGCGCAGTCGACCCAGCTCAGCGTTGCCGGGCAATTGGGTCGTCTGCCCGCGGATGGACCGCAGCGGCAGCCAGTCGAGGCCCGCCAGCCGGGAGCTGCCTGTGCCGGCGGCGATGACGGCGCAAGGCGCTTCCCGGGTTCGCCCCAGGCTATCGGTGGCTCGCCAGCCGCCGGCGCAGGCGCTGAGCCCGGTCTCCCCACAGTGATCCAGCACCTGGATGAGAGGGTGCTTCACCAGCGCCCGGCAAACCGCAGCCGGGTGCAGCCAGCCGGAGCGGGGGAACCAGTAGCCCCGGGCTGGCTGATCGATGCCAAGCAGTGCCGAGGCCTGCGCCGGGTCCAGTACCTGGGCCAGCTCCGGCATGTCCGCCAGGGCGACGCCCAGCGCGTCCAGCTCTGCCGAATCTGCGCTCTGGGCAAAGCTGCCGCAGAGGTCGCCGTCGTCTCCTGCCACCAGTTCACCGCTGGCAAACAGCCCATGGTAGTAAGCCGCACTGAAGCCAAAACTCTGCAGGCTGAAGTCGGTCAATGCCGCATGCCGGCGCGACAGCCGCGTGAACAGGATGCCCTGCTCGTTGCCGGACGCGGCGCCGGCGAGCGCACCCTGCTCCAGCAGGATGACCTCCACACCGCGGCGGGCGAGCGCCGCCGCGACGCTGCAACCGGCCAGTCCGCCGCCGAGCACCAGGGCCCGTGCGGGGATGCCGCCGCTCGCGGCGGGAAAATCCCAGGGCGTATCGCCCGGCGCCGGTGTGGGCGCCGTTGCCTGTACGAGCTGGCCGCGCAGGCACTCCCGCTTGTGTCCGTAGCCCGGGACCCGGGCCACCTTGAAACCGGCGCCTGCGAGCTGCCTGCGCACCCGGCCGGCGGCAGTGAAGGTCGCAAAGCTCGCCCCCGGGTGGCTCAGCCGGGCCACTGCATCCAGTATCCCGGGTCGCCACATCGCCTCGTTGCGGGCGGGGGCAAAACCGTCGAGGTACCAGGCGTCGACCAGGGGCAGGCCCCGGTCGGCGAGATCCGGCATGGCATCCGCGACATCTTCCCACCACAGGTCGAGGGTCACGCGCCCTCGCTCCAGCAACAAGCGGTGCTGTCCGGGCACAAGGCCGGGGTAGTGGTCGAGAAGTTGCCGCGCCAGTGGCGCCAGTTCAGGCCAGGCAGCCAGCGCCCTGGCCATGTCTCGCCGCGCCATCGGGTATTTTTCCAGCGCCAGGTAGTGCAGGTCCGGGCGCGCCGCCGGGGCGGTCCGCCACGCTTGCCAGGTCAGGAGGAAGTTGAGGCCGGTACCGAAGCCGGTTTCGGCGATGCAGAAGCGCCGCGTCGGCCAGTCCCGCCAGCGCCCTGGAAGGTCGTTGCCCTGCAGAAACACAAACCGGCTTTCTTCCAGACCGTTGTCGCGGGAGTAGTAGACATCGCCAAAGGCCAGCGAGCGGGGATCACCGGTCGCGGTCCAACTCACCTCGGCGGCGGTTACCGGCCGCCAGGGCGTGTTGGCACGCTTCATCCCGCGCGGGACTTGAGGTCGATATCCTGCGGCAGCCAGGCGGGGACGTGCGGGTCCTGCTCCGCCATGAGTTCGTCAATCGAAAACAGGTGCAGCTGCGGCGGGCTGTCCGGCGGCGCGTAATACGTGACCAGGAAGTCCCCTGCGTTCAGGTGCTGGGGCAGCTGTATCTCCCAGCGGTTTTCCCTGATGCGCAGCGTGGTCTGCCCGGGTTGCAGGCGAATCCGGGCGACATAGTTATGCTTGCCCACGGGCTGCAGGCTGCGTTGCTCGCTGGCGATGAGATTGCCGAACAGTTCGGTCCTGACCCCGCAGATCGGCGCGATATCGCGGCGGCTCTCCGGGATGCTGGGATCCGTCAGGCGGCGGGTGATCAGGCTGAGTGCGGTGCTGCCCTCGGCGCCGTTGAGTCGGACCTTGTCTGCGCTGAAGGGGATTCGAGCCAGTTTTTCCGCATCGAGCTGGGCGGCTGCCCGGGCGGCCAGCTCCTCTTCAGTGGGCAGGGTGCGGGCCGCTTCCTGTGATTGCGCATAGTAATCGGCCAGCAGGGTGTGCAGCCGCTCCACCTGCTTTTTTTCGCTGGCTGCCGAATGGCCCGGGGTGTTCACCCGCAGCGGCTTGCTCTCGATACCCGCAGTTGGCGCCGGGGCCTGCACCTCGCGCTCCGCCTCCGCGGAACCGGCGTGCGCCAGCGACCCCGCCAGCAACAGGGCGCAGGCAGAGGCGCCCCCTCGCAGCAGCAAGCGGCGTAGCAGGTATCCTATGACCGCAAAAGGCACAGCCATTAACCCAATTCCATAAGGTGGTCGAGGGCAGAGGTTACCAGAGGATTTCACCTGCCTTCCAGCAGCATTGGTGGAAATAGCGACATAGATCACGCCAGGCGGTAGACTTACGCGCTTTCTGCCCCAGCGGGGAATTCTCGGGGATTTTTATGCCGTCAACCGTCCAGCAAACCATTCCCAGGGACAAGTTCCTGGTTATCGCCATCAACCTCCTGCACCGCCATTGTGTGGCCGCGGGAAGAACCCAGGCAAAACGCCTGTTCCAGGATATTCATGCGGGACGCACCGTGCCCATTACCACTGTCAGAATGGAGGACGGGGCCACCGTGGCCTTCAGGCTGTCCCTCGATCACAGTGAATTCGCCGGGCCCCTTAATTTCAGCGCGTTCCGGGGCGGGCTCGGCGTCCTGCTGGGGAATATTTCCCGGGCGCTGCAGGACAAGCGGGAGGTGGCGGTTTTCGGCATGGAGCAGCGCCCCGACTCGGTCATGTTCGGGATCACCGGGGTGACGCGGGATGCTGAGCGCACCAACGTCATGGTGCTGGGCGCGGAGACGGGGTCGGAACCCGGCAAAGTTACGCTGCGGCTGATGTACCTGGATCCCGCCCAGTTTGCCCCCGCGCAGCAGCCGGGGACGGCCTGAACCGCGCCGTAGCGGGAGCGCGAGCATGCACGAGGCGCGCGGGAGCGCCGCGGACTCCCCGGGCACCATTGCAGCGGGGGTGCCCGCCCGGGAGATCCGCATCGAGGACATCAGCTTCCCCGATGACCTGCCGATTGCCGAGCGGCGGGAGGAGATAGCTCGCGCCATTGCCGCGCACCAGGTCGTGATCGTGGCGGGGGAAACCGGATCGGGTAAAACCACCCAGTTGCCTAAAATCTGCCTCGCGCTGGGACGGGGCAGGGAGAAACTGATTGGCCATACCCAACCCCGGCGCCTGGCTGCTCGCACGGTGGCCCAGCGCATCGCCGATGAACTCAGGACCGGTCTGGGCGACCTGGTGGGTTACCAGGTGCGCTTCACCGACAAGGTATCCGCCGCCACTGCCGTAAAGCTCATGACGGACGGCATCCTGCTCGCCGAAGTCCAGCGTGACCGCCTGCTTTCCGCCTATGACACGATTATCATCGACGAGGCCCACGAGCGCAGTCTCAACATCGACTTCCTGCTGGGCTACCTCAAGCGCCTGCTGCCGCAGCGGCCGGATCTCAAGCTGGTCATCACCTCGGCCACCATCGACGTGGACAGTTTTTCCCGCCACTTCGGCGGCGCCCCTATCATCGAGGTGTCCGGCCGCACCTATCCGGTCCAGACCCACTACATCGAGCCGGGAGAGGCCGATTCCGAGGAGGGATCCGCGGCGCAGATCGCCAGCCTGGTCGATGCTATCGACGCCGGCCGCTTCGGTCCCCGCGGGGATGTGCTGGTATTCCTGCCCGGCGAGCGCGATATCCGGGAACTGGCCAGGCAGCTGCGGCACAACCCGGCGCTGGAGGTACTGCCGCTGTACGCGCGGCTCAGCCAGGCGGAGCAAAATCGTGTGTTCAGCAGCGCCGCCGGGCGCGGTATCCGCGTGGTGCTGGCGAC
Source organism: Halioglobus sp. (assembly GCA_041307045.1). Taxonomy (GTDB): domain Bacteria; phylum Pseudomonadota; class Gammaproteobacteria; order Pseudomonadales; family Halieaceae; genus JARRPM01. The sequence continues at coordinate 18,081 of JBFZEF010000062.1, read as the reverse complement.
CAACGTGGCGGAGACCTCGCTCACGGTGCCGGGTATTCGCTACGTTATCGACCCGGGCGTGGCACGGATCAGTCGCTACAGTTACCGCACCAAGGTGCAGCGCCTGCCGATAGAACCGGTATCCCGGGCCAGCGCTGACCAGCGCAAGGGACGCTGCGGGCGCGTGGCCGCCGGCGTCTGCATCCGCCTGTACTCCGAGGCCGATTTCATGCGCCGTCCGGAGTTTACCGACCCGGAAATCATGCGCACCAATCTGGCGGCGGTGGTGCTGCAGATGCTGATCCTGGGCCTGGGTGAGGTGGAGGACTTTCCCTTCATCAACCCGCCGGATCCGCGCATGGTGCGCGACGGCTACAAGCTGCTGGAGGAGTTGGGCGCGGTGACGCCCGCCGGCGATCTCACCGGCCTGGGCCGGCGCATGGCCCGCTTGCCTGTCGACCCGCGCCTTGGGCGAATGGTGCTGGCCGCAGCGCCGCTGGGCTGCCTCGAGGAGTTGCTGGTGATCGCCAGCGCGCTGGCCGTGCAGGACCCGCGGGAGCGGCCTGCCGAGAAACAGCAGCAGGCGGACCAGGCCCACGCCCGCTTCCGTCACCCGCGGTCGGACTTCATGGCCTGGCTCACTCTGTGGCGCTACTACGAGGAGCAGCGCCAGGCCCTCAGCGCCAACCAGCTGGCAAAACTGTGCAGGCGCGAGTTCCTTTCCTACCTGCGCATGCGGGAGTGGCGGGATGTGCACACCCAGCTCACCATCGCCTGCCGCAGCCAGCAGCTGAAGCCCCGGCCGGCACTGGCGGAACAGGAAAATTACGAGGGCGTGCACAGGGCCCTGCTGGCCGGCCTGCTGGGCAATATCGCCCAGCTGCAGGAGGGCAGGGAATACCTGGGCAGTCGCAATCGCAAGCTGCAAGTATTTCCCGGCTCGTCCCAGGCCCGCAAACCGCCCAGGTGGCTGGTGGCGGCGGAAGTCGTGGAAACCTCCGGCGTCTACGCGCGGGAGGTGGCGGCGATCGAGCCCGAGTGGGCACTGGATATCAACCCCGCGCTGCTGCGTACCCACTATTCCCAGCCGCACTGGCAAGCCCGCAGCGGCCGGGTAATGGCCTGGGAGCGGGTCACGCTGTACGGACTCACCCTGGTCGAGAAGCGCCCGGTCCACTACGGACCGATCGCCCCGGGGGAGGCGCGGGAACTGCTGATACGGGAGGGGCTAGTGGCGGGCAAGTTGCATCCCGCCCCGCCGTTCCTCAAGCACAACCAGCGCCTGGTGCGCGAGCTGGAAGAACTGGAGTCCCGTACCCGCCGCCGCGACATCCTGGTTGATGAACAGGTTGTGTTCGAATTTTATGCCGCCCGGCTGCCCCCGGACGCCTACACCGCAGGCCGCCTGCAGGGCTGGCTGAAGCGTGACCCTGCCGCCGCGGCCGGCCTGCGCATGCAGCGCGAGGACCTGCTGGCGCGCGATCCGGGCGTGAACCTGGGGGAGCAATTTCCCGACCAGCTGGCCTGGGAGGATTTGCGGTTGCGCCTGACTTACCAGTTTGAGCCGGGCGGCGCGACGGACGGCGTCTCGGTCACGGTGCCGGTGGCTCTGCTCAACCGGGTGCCCCGCTACCGCTTCGACTGGCTGGTGCCGGGCCTGCTGCGGGAGAAGTGTATCCAGCTGGTGAAGGGGCTGCCCAAGGAGAAGCGCAAGCAGCTGGTGCCGGTGCCCGACCATGTGGACCGCGCCCTGGCCGTGCTCGAACCCGGCAATGTGGATTTGCTGCAGGCCCTGTCCCTGGCGTTGGGCAGGCAGGGCGGCCCCCGGCTCGCCCTGGAGGACTGGGCACCGCAGAAGCTCGACGACTTCTTCCGCATGAACGTGCGGGTGGTCGATGCCGACGGCCGCCTGCTCGGACAGGGACGCAACCTGGACGAGCTTGTGAACCGCTTCCGCGGCGATACCCGCCAGAGTGTCAGTTCGGGTCGCGGGCATTCTCCCGCGCGCAGCGGCATCAGTCGCTGGGACTTTGGCGATCTGCCGCGGGAGTGGCGATTTCAGCAGGCGGGGCTCGAGATCCTGTCTTTCCCGGCGCTGGTCGATGAGTCTGACAGCGTCGCCATTGTCCTTTGCGATTACCCGGGGGAAGCCCGCCTGCAGCATCGCCTGGGCGTACTGCGCCTGCTGCGCCTGCACAGCGCCCAGCAGGTCAAGTACCTGCGCAAGCAGCTGTTGCAGGGCAATGAGTTCAGCCTGGCGCTGGCTGCGGCATCACTGGAGCGAACGGCGCTGCTGGAGGACCTGGTCGATGCCGCCTACCTGCAGGCCATGGCGGTGGATGCGGCCCCGCCTTACGCACAGAACGACTTTCTGCAAATGCTGGAGCGAGGCAGGGCGGATGTCATCACCCGGGCCAACGAGCTCGAATCGATGCTGCTGGGCGGCCTGCGGGTGCTGGCGGACATCCGCCGGCTGCTGGCGGCCCTGCAGGCCGGCGCCTGGCCCGATGCCCGGCGGGATATCGATGCGCAATTGCAGCGCCTGCTGGCAGCGGGCTTCATGCGGGATACGCCGGCGCCCTGGCTGGCCCAGTTGCCCCGGTACCTGAAGGCCGTGCGCACTCGCATCGAGCGGCTCCCGGGTCAGTACCCGAAAGACCAGTCTCACACCGTGCAGTTGCAGGCACTGGCGGCGCCGCTTTGGGAGGCCGCCCGGCAGCCCGGGCTGCTGCTGCTCAGCGAGGAGGCCGCCCACTACCGCTGGCTGTTGGAGGAGTTCCGGGTTTCCCTCTTTGCCCAGAACCTGGGAACCCGCCAGGCGGTATCCGCCAAGCGCCTGCAGGAGCAGTGGCAGGCGGTGGCACAGTGGTTGGGCAAAAACCCGCGCTAAACGTGCGGGTTAGGCCCGCAGCAAGGGCCGCCGCTATTGGATGCAACTTCCATCGTGCTATGGTGTCACAACTCCCGTGGAGCTTGACCACGGGTAGTACCTCGGCAGGGATGCTTCGCGCTATCAAATCATCGACTCAATCAACTGAAAGGTAAATCGTTATGGCAAATATCAAGAAACCACTGGCAGCCGCCCTCGGTGCCGCCTTCCTGGCAAGTGCTATCGCCCCGGTAGCTTCTGCGGCAGCGAACCCGTTTTCCGCCCAGCATTTGAGCGGTGGTTATGACCTACCCAACTACAACGAACCTGCTGAAGGCAAGTGCGGCGAAGGCAAGTGTGGCGAGGGTAAAACCGGCGAAGGCAAGTGCGGTGAAGGTAAAACCGGTGAAGGCAAGTGTGGTGAAGGTAAAGCCGGCGAAGGCAAGTGTGGTGAAGGTAAAGCCGGTGAAGGCAAGTGTGGTGAAGGTAAAGCCGGTGAGGGCAAGTGTGGCGGCTGATGCCTGAGCACTTCCCGGAACTGAGCGGCGCGGGTCTGGGTTTGCGGCGGGCCCTGCTGGGCCCGCTGCAGGCCATGGACCGAGCCGCAGTCGATTTCATGGAAGTGGCCCCGGAGAACTGGATCGGGGTCGGGGGGCGCTACGGGCGGCAGTTTCGCCAGCTGGCCGAGCGCCATCCCATTGTTTTGCACGGGCTCTCCCTGGATATCGGCGGGCCGGACCCGATCGACATCGACCTGGTGCGATCAGTGAGTACCTTGATGTCGGAGCTGAACGCACCTCTGTACAGTGAACACCTGACCTACTGCGCGGCGGATGGTCACCTCTACGATTTGTTGCCGCTACCCTTTACCGGCGAAGCCGTTCGCTACGTGGCTGACCGGGTGCGACAGGTGCAGGATATCATCGGGGCGCCCATCGCCCTGGAGAACGCCTCGTACTATGCCCAGCCGCAGGCGGACATGAGCGAGGCGGCATTCATCAGCGCCGTGGTGGCAGAGAGCGGCTGCGAGCTGTTGCTGGACGTCAACAATATTTACGTCAACAGTATCAACCACCGCTATGACCCGGTGGAATTTCTCGATTCGCTGCCGCTGGAGCGCACCCGCTATATTCACGTAGCCGGGCATTATGACGAGGCCGAGGATCTGAAGGTGGATACCCACGGCGCCGACGTCATCGATCCGGTGTGGGCCCTGCTGGCACAGGCTTACCAGCGCCTGGGCCCGGTGCCCACGCTGCTGGAGCGTGATTTCAACCTGCCGCCGCTGGAGCAGTTGCTGCGCGAGGTGGACCAGGTGCGGCGCCTGCAGCAGTTCGCGGGCGGTGCCCAGAAAGTGCAGGCGAGCGCATGAGCGGCTCCTCCCTGCGCGACAGCCAGCTGGCGATGGCGCGCTACCTGCGCGATCCTGTTACAGCCCCCCCTCCCGCCGGCGTCGAACAGCGCCGGCTCGATATCTACCAGCGGCTGGTCTACAACAATATCGAGGCGTTTATCAGCGGGGGCTTTCCGGTCTTGCGCAGCCTTTACCCCGATGAGGACTGGCATCGTCTGGTGCGCACCTTTATCGATACCCACCGCTGCCATACCCCGTACTTTCTCGAGATCAGCCAGGAGTTTATCCAGTTCCTCATGCAAGGGCATACCCTGCGCGAGTGCGATCCGCCATTTATGGTTGAATTGGCCCACTACGAGTGGGTGGAACTGGCCCTGGATGTCGCGTTGGGTGAGCCGCCTGGCGAGCATCAGCCCTCGAGCCTGCTCGAGGCCATTGTGCAGCTGTCTTCCCTGGCCTGGCTGCTGCGCTACCAGTACCCCGTGCACCGTATCGGGCCTGCGTTTCGGCCGCTGCAACCGGAACAGCCCACCTCCCTGGTGGTCTACCGTGATCGAGTGGAGAAGGTGCGGTTCATGGAACTCAACCCGATGTCCGCCCGGCTGGTTGAACTCACCCGGGAGAATCGTTCCGCCACAGTCGGGGACCTGCTGGCGACCCTTGCGGCCGAGAGCGGCCTGGCCCTGCCGACCGTGCTGGATTCCGGCACCCAACAGGTCGCCGACCTGCTTGAGTGTGGGGTACTGGGCGCTGCGCCCGCGGGGGATTGATCGGTTGCCCCGGCCAGTCACTCGGCGTACCATTTGCGTCCCGAATTTGAGACGTTTCTCTCCATGGCCCTGCTGCGCCTAGTCCTGCTGATCTTATTGACCGCGGTGCCTGTCGCCTGGTCAGTAGCCGATGGGCCGGAAGAAACCCGCAATATCGACCCTTGGGAGAGCGTCAATCGCAAGATTTTCGTCTTCAACGACACCCTCGACCGCTGGGTCGTGCGGCCGGTGGCGGAAGGTTACAAGTACGTCATGCCCGATTTTGCCGAGCGCGGCGTTACCAACTTCATCCTGAATATCTACGAGTTCAACTCATTTCTCAATGCACTGTTGCAGGCGGAGTTTACCGGCGCTGCCCAGGCCGGGGGGCGCTTCCTGGTCAATTCCACACTGGGTTTGCTCGGTGTCCTGGATGTCGCCACGCCCATCGGTATAGAGCCGTTTCGAGCCGACTTTGGCCAGACCCTCGCCGTATGGGGTGTGGATTCCGGCCCCTTCGTGATGCTGCCGGTGTTCGGCCCTCGCCACGTGCGCAGCGCCGTCGGTTACTTTACGGACACTTACACGTCTATTCCCTATCTCATTGATGAGGAGACATGGGCCTGGACCTTCTGGACCGTGGAAATCATAGACTACCGGGCCCGTCTGCTCGATGCAGAGGATCTGATCACAGGCGACCGCTACATTTTCCTGCGGGATGCCTACCTCCAGCGCCGTGAGGTATTCGACACGCGCGGTAACGTCGATGACGACTTCTCGGATTTTGAAGAGGACTCGGAGGACTGGGAGGAGTTTTGAGACGCCGGGGCGTAAGTTTGGCAGCCGGCCGCGATGCGGCACACGATTCTGTGAAATCCTGCCGAAGGTTGCGTCCCTATGGTTGCCTGTCGCGATTGATGGGCGTAGTGTCGCGTCGAACATCCCGCGACAGCCCTCCTGATGGCCGCTAAAGGCAAAGTGCTCGTTATCGACGATGATCCGGCTCGCGCCGAGACACTGGCGCGCCTGGTCTCTTCCGCCGGTTTTACCACCACCGTTGTTACCGATGTCAAGGGTACCCAGTTTTCCCTGGGTATCGACAGCGAGTTCGACGTGGTGCTGTGCGAGCTCGATCTCGAGGGCGTGTCCTGGAAGGAGGGTCGGCGCGTACTGCGGGAGATGGATGCCCTGGTGCCGGCCATCATGATCAGTGATGTGGCGGACGTGGACAGAATGATGACAGCGCTGCATCTGGGTGCCAGTGATTTTTTTGTGCGTCCCATCGCGAGCCCGGAGGTACTTTTCAAATCGATCGAGCGCTGTGTGCGCCAGCGTGAGATGCGACGTGAACTGCGGGAATCCCGCTGCCGCCTGGAGGCGGCCAACAGCGAGCTGCGAGCGACCATCAAGGTGCTGGAGCAGGATCAACAGGCGGGCCGGCAGGTGCAGCTCAAAATGCTGCCGGTCACGCCCCTGGTCCTGGATGACTATGTCATCAGTCACACGGTTATCCCATCCTTGTACCTCAGTGGCGATTTCACCGACTACTTCACCGTGGGCGATAACTTTGTCGCCTTCTTCATGGCCGACGTCTCCGGCCACGGCAGCTCATCCGCATTCGCCACGGTGCTTTTGAAGAATCTCTTCGCCCGCAAGCGTTCGGACTATCTGCGACTGCTCGATGACTCGATCCTGAGTCCTGTTGCCATGCTGAAACTCGCCAACAAGGAATTGCTCGGCCTGGCGGTGGGTAAGTTCGCCACCATGGTGGTGGGCCTGCTGGACATCGCTCGCAACACCCTGCGTTACAGTGTGGCCGGGCATTTGCCCCAGCCGGTTCTGGTGTCCCACCATGGCGCGCGCTACCTGCGCGGTGAGGGCACCGCGGTGGGTATCATGGAGGACGCACTGTACGAGGAGCACCTGATCGAGTTGCCGGAAAGTTTTATGCTGGCCCTGTTCTCCGACGGTATCCTGGAGATACTGCCACCCAAAAACCTGATCGAAAAGGAGAAGTATTTTCTCGAGGTATTCGAGCAGACCTCGGAGTCGCCGCAGCAGCTGGTAACCCGGCTGGGGCTCGATCGGGTGGAGACCGCCCCGGACGATATCGCCGCTCTTTTTATAAGCAAGCGGGCCTGATATGGCAGACGGACGAGTCCTGGCTGCCAACCATAACGGGGTCTACGTGATCCGGTTCGAGGGTGATGTGCGGCTCACCCTGTGCACCACGATCGACGATTACTTCGAGCGAATGTTCGAAGATCCCGCTTTCGCCAGTGTCTGGGTAGACCTGTGCAGCGCCGAGGGTCTCGACAGCACCACCCTGGGCCTGTTGGCCAAGCTCGCCCTAACGGTCAAGCACCGCTTCGGCTTCCTGCCCCCCATCTTTTCCTGTGACCCGGGCATCAATAGGCTGCTCAAGAGCATGGGTTTCCAGCGCCTGTTCGAATTGCGCGAGGAACTGTGCGGCGATGAGAGTGAGACTGCCGCGATACCGGTGGTCGAGGGCAGTGAGGCAGCCGTGAAAGAAAAGATCATCGAGGCCCACAAGGTACTGATGGAACTCAGCCCCGAGAACCGCGCCCGCTTCAAGGACTTGCTCGCGGTTCTCGAGCACAATTGAGGGCGGCGGCTAGGAGCCTGGCGCGCTGAGCAAGTCCTCCAGCTTGATCTGGTCCGCCACGAAGTTCCGAATGCCCTCGGCCAGCTTTTCCGTGGCCATCGCGTCAGCGTTCAGCTCGTAGCGAAAATCTGCTTCGGCAACACCGCCTTTTGGCTCCTGCGAAACGGCTGTGGCCGGGTCCAGGCGGCGCTGCAGGGTGCCCTCGTCGCCGGCCAGTTCTTCCAGTAGCGCGGGGCTGATGGTCAGCCGGTCACAGCCGGCCAGGGCCTCGATCTGGGCTGCGTTGCGAAAGCTCGCGCCCATGACCACCGTCCTGTAGCCATGCTGTTTATAGTAGTTGTAGATGCGGGTGACCGACTGTACGCCGGGGTCGTCCTGAGGTGTTGAGATGACCAGCCTGGTATTGGCCGTGTACCAGTCCAGGATGCGACCGACAAAGGGCGAAATGAGGAATACGCCCGCATCCGCGCAGGCAGCGGCCTGGCTGAAGCCGAACAGCAGGGTCAGGTTGCAGTTGATTCCTTCTCGTTCAAGCTGGGTCGCGGCGCGGATGCCCTCCCAGGTGGAGGCGGTCTTGATCAGGATGCGCTCCCTGCCGATACCTGCCTCCTCGTACATGCCGATCAGCTTGCGGGCGCGCTCCATGGTCGCCTGGCTGTTGAAAGACAGGCGCGCGTCTACTTCGGTGGAGATGCGACCGGGGATGATGCCAAGGATCTCCCTGCCCACATCCACCGCGAAGCGGTCGCAACAGTTTGCCAGTTGTGTGGCGCTGTCCCCGCCCTTGGCATTTGCCCAGGCCCTGGCCGCATCGAGCAGGCTGGCGTAGTGGGGCAGGGCTGCAGCCTTCAGCAGCAGGGAGGGGTTGGTGGTGGCATCCAGGGGCTGAAAACGCCCGATGGCCTCGATATCCCCGGTGTCGGCGACCACGTCGGTTATCGCCTTGAGTTGGTCCAGTTTGTTGCCCATGCCTTGTCTTTTCCTCCTTGATCCTAGTTACTCTGTCGCCCGGCGGCAGTTTGCACCCGTCCTGCCGCCTCGATGAGCACTTCCACCCCTGCTGTGTTTTTGTAGGCGTTCTCGCTCAGATAGCGCCTGAACTGCCTGGCCCCCGGAACCCCCTGGTACAGGCCAAGGATATGCCGGGTAATATGGTTCAGGTGGGCGCCGCGTGCGAGCTGCTGCTCCACATAGGGGAGCAGGGCAGCGACGACATCTTCGCGGGATCGGGCGGGATTGTCCATTGCGAACAGCGCCGCATCGACCTCTGCCAGCAACCAGGGGTTCTGGTAGGCCTCCCGGCCCATCATCACCCCGTCCACATGCTGCAGGTGCAGCCGGCACTCCTCCAGTGTCTGGATCCCGCCGTTTATGACGATCGCCAGGTGCGGGAGATCGGCCTTGAGGCGATATACCCAGGGGTAGTTGAGCGGCGGGATCTCCCGGTTCTGTTTCGGTGACAAGCCCTCCAGCCAGGCTTTGCGGGCATGCACGATGAACACCTCGCATCCGGCTTCCGCGACCGGTCCCACGAAGTCCAGCAGCTCCTGGTAGGTCTCCATGTGGTCGATGCCGATCCGGTGCTTCACCGTGACCGGGACAGTGCAGGCGTCGCGCATGGCGCTTATGCACTCGGCCACAAGGCGCGGTCGTGCCATCAGGCAGGCGCCGAACATACCGGACTGAACCCGGTCGGAGGGACAGCCGCAATTGAGGTTGACCTCGTCGTAGCCCCACTGCTGCGCCCAGCGCGCGCAGCGCGCGAGGTCCGCCGGGTCACTGCCGCCCAATTGCAGCGCCACCGGGTGCTCCTCGGCGTTGTAGTGCAGGAACCGCTCGCGGTCGCCGTGGATGAGGGCGCCGGTAGTGACCATCTCCGTGTACAGCAGCGCCTGCCGGGTGAGCAGGCGCCAGAACCGGCGACAGTGGTGGTCCGACCAGTCCATCATCGGGGCAATTGAAAATCGTCGGCTATGGATCATCTGTAAAACAACAAATTACCAGACTTGAAGTTGTAACAAGCGGCGTGCTGAGTGCGCTGGCTCAATCAGCGCCCAGATACTCGTCGATTTCGCCCAGTGCTTAAAATTCCTTGCGCAGGTTGATGCCCCAGGTTGGCGGCTCCCTGTAATACGCTATAAAGCGTCCCGGTTGTGCCACGGCGTCGGCAATGGTGGTAGTAGCCTTGGCATCGAACACATTCCGACCCCAAAAAGTCAGAGTGGTATCCCAGGGCTCATAGACCAGTCCGGCGCGCAGATTGACAACGTCAAAGGATCCGTCCAGTTTCTCCGGGTCATTGTTCACGTCAGTCATGCGCTCGTCAGTCCATATGTACTCGCCGTGGACGAAGCCGCCCACTTTGTCAGTCACCCGAAACTGCTGGTTGGCGGTTAGCGCTATTACGTTCTCGGGGTTTCCCGAAACCATACCACCGCTGCGGTTACACGATCCGGTAGGGACACCATTCGCATCATAATTGGTATGCGGGTCGGGCGTGCTGGTTTGCCAGACCGTTCCGGTCCAGCATGGGCCATTTTCGAAGTCAGAGTACTCCGCGTGGTTGTAGGCATAACCGAGGGTAAGAGTGGTGTTGTCCGTGGGGAGCCACAGCAGATCTATCTCGCCGCCGTAGGTCTCTGCAATTCCTGCGTTATCAAGCACAAAGCCCGCTCCCTGGAAGGAGATCGTCTGCAGGTCATCTGTGTCGGTTTTATGCAGGGCGACATTCAATCGCAACGCCTGATCCGGAAACTCTGCTTTCATGCCCACCTCATAGGATTCAGCCGTTTCCGGTTCAAACACTGTGTCAGCGCTGGGTGGCGTGCGGTCGGTGTTGATTCCCCCAGCCTTGTAGCCCGTGCCGTAGGAGCCATAAAACATGGTGAGTTCATTCATAAACCAACTGAGCTTGAGGGTGTAGGTAACTTTGCTTTCGTTAAAGTCTTCATCGACATCGGGCCGGGGGGCCAGCTCGGTTAGACCAACGAACCCGAGCGGCGCTGGTGTGGGATCCTCAGTGAATACATTGGTCATTTCCTTGTTTTCGTCAGTCCAGCGCACGCCGCCTGTCATAAGAAGCTGGTCAGTGAGTTTGTAGTCAGCCTGGCCAAAAATGGCGTAGCTGTCGTGCTCCTGGTCAGCGGTATTGCGCGCCGAACTGCCCGGTGGCAAAAACACCTGGGGAAGCGGAGGGTCTATCCCCAGGAACGCGCTGGCCAGGATATAAGCGTCCTCTCCGAGAAGTGTGTCTGTCGTTGAGTCAAGTGTCTGTTTAAAATAATACAGCCCCGTGACATAGCTGACCTTCTCGTTAAAGGCATCACCACTGAAGCGAATTTCCTGTGAAAACTGCTCCTGCTCAAGATCGTTGACCCTTGCCAGCGCATCGATATCGTAGAAATCCGCGTCTATATTGTCATAGGAGTCATGCTTGCGATAGGCTGTGATGCTCGTCACCAGGAAATAGTCCGCTTGCCAGTCTGCCTGCAGGGAAATACCTTCGTCTTCATTCTCTGACTCGGGTAAAAAGCTGTTGCTCACCTTGTAGTCGTAAAAGTCACTGCCATTGAGCACTGTGCCATTCAGTTGGTCCCGAACGGTCAGGTCAGTGCCGGGTTTCAGCGGGGGAGGCGGGTTCACCGCATAAAAATTGTTCTGCCAGTTGCCGACCGCGCAACAAATCTCATCGACCTCCGAGTGGTCTCCGATCAATCGAAGAGTTAGATCATCGTTGGGCGTATACAGTGTCTGGAAGCGTAAACCCCAGCGGTTTCTGTCGTTGATGGCATCGTCTTGCTGTACGTTATTTCCCACCGCGTCGACCGTCCCGTCACGGTCCATATTGAAGCCGGACATGCGGATCGCGAGTACATCCTCGATCAAGGTAAACGACTTGGCACCGTTGATGTCCAGCAGCCCGTAGTCGCCAGCGCCGCCTTCAAGGTAGCCCGACTCCTCAAAGTCAGGCGCGACAGTATTCATCAGAATTGCCCCGGCTGGCGTGTTGCGGCCAAATAGTGTGCCCTGAGGGCCACGTAGCACCTCCACTGATGCAATGTCTACCATGTTGTTAATCATCGAGCCCTGGCGTGATCGGTACACGCCGTCCACGTACAAGCCTACCGAAGGCTCGAGGCCGAAATTCTGCGAACTGGTGAATATGCCCCTGATCCCGAACGTGGTACTGGCAGACGACTGGGTTTGTTCGACACTGAGGCTCGGCGCGATTGTCGCGAGTTCAAACATGTCACGAACGCCGGACTCTCGCAGCATCTCACCGGTAAAGGCGGTCACCGCGACCGGCACGTCCTGCAGGCTTTGTGTGCGCTTTTGGGCGGTAACTACTACTTCCTCAAGCACACCGTCGGCCAGGGACGTGGCAGGTGTTCCGGCAAGAAAAGCTGTACTTAGCGCGGTAGCCAGCAAATGGCGATGCAGGTCTTTCATGGTAAGGGCCTCGTCGATTATCGTTTTATGTTCTCCCGCCCGGACTCCAGCAAGCGGTGTCGAAGTCAATAGTAGGGCATGGAGGGGCGATTGTCGCCGCAATGTTCCGGCTCTCTTCGCTGTTATCGCCGGCACTCGTTTCAGGCCCTGATCACCAGCGCGGCATAACCCCTGGCCCAGTGGGACAGGCGCCAGCGCGACTCGACAACCTCATAGTTGGGAAATTGCCGCAGCAGGCGCGGGAAGTACGCCCGCGCCTCCAGCCGGGCCAGGTGCTGCCCGATACACTTGTGTAAACCGAAGCCAAACCCAAGATGATCAGTGTTTTTGCGCGTGATATCGAACGATTCCGGATCGGGATAATGCGCCGGGTCGTGATTTGCGGCGGCGAAGATAAGGCTGATCTCCTCGCCCGCCGGAATAACTGTGCCGTGCAGTGCCAGGTCCTGCGTCAGGCGCCTGGGCAGGCCCTGCGCCGGGGGCTCCATGCGCAACATCTCCTCGATGGCGCCATCGAGCAGCGCAGGCTGTGCAATCAGCAGGGCCCGCTGTTCGGGAAAGCGCGCCAGCAGGCCGGTGCCATTGCCCAGCAGGTTGATGGTGGTGTCCACGCCGGCGAAGGCCAGGCAGTTGGCAAACAGGGTGACTTCCTCATGGTTCAGCAGGCCCTCGGCCTCCTGCTGCACCAGCCAGCTGAGATGGTCATCCGCGGGCTTGCTGCGCTTTTCCTCCAACACCGTCTGCACCATCCGGGCGACGGCGTCCAGGTCCCTGATGGCGATCTCGGCACTGGCCGGCGAATCGTCCAGCGGATCCTGGCCCATCAGGATGTCGCCCAGCGCATACCACAGTGGGGCCGAGCCCTCCGGGAATCCGAGGAAGCGGGTCATGAATTCCTGTGGGATGGGCTTGATGACGCTGTGGTAGAGGTCTATTTCGCCGGATGGGGGCAGCTGCGCAAAACAATCCTCTGCGATCTGGTTGATTACCGGCTCCAGCTGCGTTGCGATCACCCTGGAGAACATGGGAATCACGTGGCTGCGGACTTTCCTGTGCAACTCGCCGTCGGAGTTGGCCAGGGAGGGGATATAGCTGTGCCCGGTGCTGCCATTGAGCGTGCCCTCCGGGTGGCGCAACAGCCGGCGAACATCCTCGTAGCGGGTAATCATCCAGATCTTGCGGCTGGCGTCGAAGTAAACAGGGTGATCCTGGCGCAGCAGGTCATAACGCTGGTACAGCTGGTTGTGGTAGCCGATCGAGCGAACATCAACAATCGCGGGCATGGGCGCTGGCCCTCCTGGCAAACAGGTTAGTGTAAAAAACCATGAGAGCACTATAGCAAAAAAAGGACTCGCGACTTGATTGCATTCCGGACCTGGTAATTGCAGGCGCCTCACCCGGTTCTAGCGCGGCGTGCCCAGATCCACCTGCATCAAGGTCACCGGAATGCCCTGGTACAACTCGCGGCCAATCTCCACCCAATCCAGGCGCCGATAGAACTCGACGCGATCGGGCGTGAACAGGTACAGGGAGCGCAAGCCACCGCGCGCCGCCACGTCCATGAGGTGCCGGATCAGCGCACTGCCTACGCCACTGCCGCGCGCGGCGCGGCGCACGTATACACTGGCCACCCAGGGGCTCAGTTCGGGATGAGTCAGCATGTCAGACGCAAGCAGCGAGGCGGAGCCCAGCAGCCTGCCGTCTGTCGCGATGAAGGTGCTGGGGACCAGCTGTTCGCCCAGACACGCGTTGAGGTCCCTGGCAAAATCCTCAACTTGCTCGTCGGGGTAGAAATGCACCCATTCCCGATGATGCCAGCGACTGAGTCGCGCTATGTGCCAGGGCTCGCTATTCACATCGACAATATGCATTCTATCGAAAGATACAGCGTAGCGGTGGCACCAGGGTGGTCCGCCAGGATCCAGTGATTTACTGGATATTACACTGTTGCCTGATCTCGGCGATTTTGGCATCGAGTTCCCTGTTGTATTCGCCTGTGCCGATTTCAAGTGCCTGTGATTCGCTGCCGCGGAACATATGTGCCACCGCACCAACCGGCATAATCGCGCTCGCGCCGTCTTCAATTTCCTGTGACACGCGGGCTTTCTCGCCGCTGAGGATAGCAATGTCCTCAGCGGCAGTGGCGCAGTTTACAGGCGCGGCAAGACTCGCCTGCACCTGCTGTTCCGGCGCGGGAGCCTGGGTGGAACAGGCGGTGACAAGCACCGATAAAATGGCAAAGCCAGCCAGTTTTCTCATAGCGTCACTCCAGTCACTGTATGGGGTCTGGTTTGTCAGGTGCGGGGGCAGCCCGCCTATATTCCCGGATCCACCCCGGTCATCGCTATGGACAGTTCCCACAGCTCTCGCGCCACCGCCCTGTCGTGGCTGCTCCCGGTTGATTTCACCTTGACCGCGGGTCCGGCCGTTTCCAGACGCTTGGCGGGGCCATAGTACTCGCCGCCGCGGACTCCGGGCATGGTGGCGGCGCACAGCGTGGGCCAGGCGCCCTGGGCTGCCGTGTTGAACAGGGGTTGGAATAATGGTGTAAGCATGACCAGTGCCCGCGGCAGATAGCGCGACAATTCCGTGGTCGCGATGCCCGGGTGGGCAGCTACAGAGGTGATCTTCGCCCCCGAGGCCGCAAGGCGCCGCTGGAGTTCGTAGGCGAAATAGAGATTGGCCAGTTTGCTCTGGGCATAGCGAGCAATCGCGTTATAGCCCTGCTCTGCGTTGATATCATCGAAATGTATTTTGCCGCGCCTGTGGGCGATGCTGGCGGTGCTGACGACGCGGCTATCGGGAGTTGACCGCAGTGTGTCCAGCAGCAGGCAGGTCAGGGCGAAAGGCCCCAGGTGGTTGACGCCGAACTGGGATTCGAACCCGTCCCGGGTCAGTTCATAGGGCGGGATCATGATGCCTGCATTATTGATCAGCACATCCAGGCGCGGCTCCCCGGCGACCGTCTTGGCCGCCCTTTTTACCGAATCGAGGCTGCCGAGGTCCAGTTCAACGACGGCGATGTTCGCCCCGGGATGTTCCGCCAGTATCTTGCTGCACGCCTGCTGGGCCTTGTTCTTTGAGCGGCAGCCGATGAGAACCCT
The DNA here is from genome assembly GCA_041307045.1 of Halioglobus sp. Classification (GTDB taxonomy): domain Bacteria; phylum Pseudomonadota; class Gammaproteobacteria; order Pseudomonadales; family Halieaceae; genus JARRPM01. The sequence continues at coordinate 2,951 of JBFZEF010000062.1, read as the reverse complement.
GGCGCCCCTGCCAGCCAGGACTTTGGCCGCCTCGTAGCCCAGGCCGGTATTGGCGCCGGTGATGAAAATGGTTTTCCCGGTCTGGTCGGGCACGTCAGCATCGGTAAAGCCTTTCATGGTCTACCTCTTTCAGGTTGGCGGCCGGGGAACTTCAGCCGGTTGATGGTGTTTGCAGTGATACTCAATTGGCAATCCAGTGGGGGTAGGGCAGTTTGCGCTTCCACAGGAATTCCGGGTTGAACAGCTTGCTCTGGTAGCGGCTGCCGGAGTCGCACAGGATGGTGACGATTGTATGCCCCGGCCCCAGTTCCCTGCCCAGGGCGATGGCCCCGGCGATATTGATGCCGGCTGAACCACCGACGGAAATACCCTCGTCCTTGAGCAGGTCGAAGACCAGGGGCAGGGCTTCGTCGTCACTGACTCGACAGGAGAAATCCAGTTCCAGTCCTGCCAGGTTGCCCGGGACGAAGGACACGCCGATACCCTCGGCGATGGAATCGCCTTCCGCCTCCAGGCCGCCACCGTTGAAGTGGCTGTAGAGCGCGGAGCCCATGGGGTCCGCGAGCCCGATCTTGATATCGCTATTGTGCTCCCGCAGGGCCTCGGCGACCCCCGCCAGCGTGCCGCCGGTACCCACTGCACAGATAAAGCCGTCCACCTTGCCCTCGGTCTGCCGCCAGATTTCCTGGCCCGTAGTGCTGTAGTGGATGCCGCGGTTTGCGAGGTTGTCGAACTGCCGCGCCCAGATAGCGCCATGTATTTCATCCTTGCGTCGTCCCGCCGCGACCCGTTCCGCGGTGTGAATGTAGTGATGTGCATCGGCGTACGGTACCGAAGGTACCAGCAGCAACTCGGCCCCAAGCATTTCCAGCTGCCTGATTTTCTCCTCGCTGGCGTTCTGCGGCATCACGATCACGCATTCATAGCCCAGTGCGTTCGCCACCAGGGTGAGGCCGATACCGGTATTGCCGGCGGTGCCCTCGACGATTACGCCGCCGGGTTGCAACTCGCCGGCCTGCTCGGCTGCGCGGATGATACCCAGTGCCGTGCGATCCTTGACGGAGCCGCCGGGATTCATAAACTCCGCCTTGCCGTAGATCTGGCAGCCGGTGAGTTCAGAGGCCTTGCGTAGATAAAGGAGTGGTGTGTTGCCAATGACATCCGGCAGTAACTGCGGGTGGGGCATGGGAAGTATCCTCTGTCGCGAAGCACGCTTGCGTGGCATTATCAACGCAAGCGCGGAATTTACCAAGTTGAGACCCGGGCCACCGGGGCACTGGTCCGCGATGGGCTTTCTTCGGCTCAGCCCGTATAATCCGGGCACCCTGAGTTGCCGACCGGATCCCCATGACTGTTCGTACCCGCGTAGCGCCATCGCCCACCGGCGATCCCCACGTAGGCACCGCCTATATCGCCCTGTTCAATCTCTGTTTCGCCCGCGCCCACGGTGGCCAGTTCCTGCTGCGCATAGAGGATACCGACCAGGTGCGCAGCACCCGCGACTCGGAGCAGGCCATCCTCGACTCCCTGCGCTGGCTCGGCCTGGAGTGGGATGAGGGCCCGGATGTAGGCGGCCCCCACGGACCCTATCGCCAGAGTGAGCGCATGGAGATCTACGGCCAGTATGCCGCCCAATTGGTGGAGACGGGCAAGGCGTTTGTCTGCTACCGCACAACCGCCGAGCTGGATGAGTTGCGGGAGTCCCGTCGCGCCGCTGGCACCAGCACGGCACTGAAGCCGTCCGACCTGATGCTGCCCGCCGCAGAAGTCGAAAAGCGCCGGGCCGCGGGCTCGCCCTATGTGATTCGCATGATGGTGCCGGAGGGGCAGGGTGCCTGTGCCATCGACGATATGCTGCGCGGCACCATCGAGCTGGACTGGGGCATGGTGGACGCGCAGGTGCTGCTCAAGTCTGACGGCATGCCCACCTATCACCTGGCCAACGTGGTGGATGACCACCTGATGGGTATTACCCATGTGCTGCGCGGCGAGGAGTGGATCAACTCAGCGCCCAAGCACAAATTGCTGTACGAGTACTTCGGTTGGGAGATGCCGCGCCTGTGCCACCTGCCGCTGCTGCGCAACCCCGACAAGTCCAAGCTCAGCAAACGCAAGAATCCCACCAGCATCCTGTACTACCAGCGCATGGGTTTCCTGCCGGAGGCCCTGCTCAATTACCTCGGGCGCATGGGCTGGTCCATGCCCGATGGGCGGGAGAAGTTCTCCCTGCATGAAATGATGAGCCACTTCGACATCCAGCGCGTATCTCTTGGCGGGCCCATCTTCGACGTGGACAAACTGAAGTGGCTGAACGGCATGTGGATTCGCGAGGATCTGGACGAGGCCCAGCTGGCCCGGCGCCTGGTGGACTGGGCCTTCAACGAGGTCAACCTGATGAAGGTGTTGCCCCACGCGCAGAAACGCCTGGAGACCCTGAGCGATTTCGCGCCGCTCACTGCCTTCCTGGTGTCGGGTACCCTGCCGATTACCGGGGACAGTTTTGCCTCGATCAAGGGCGAACGCGAGCAGATTGTCAGGGGTATGCAGTTCGCCCTGTGGCGGCTCGAGGCCCAGCGCCACTGGTGCCGCGATACGATATGGGAAGACCTCAAGGGCCTGGCAGATGCCCTGGGGCTGAAGATAAAGGATTTCCTGGCGCCGCTGTTTGTGGCCATCGCCGGGTCCGACGCCTCGTTTTCGGTGGTGGACTCAATGGAAATGCTCGGCCCCGACATGAGCAGGGCCCGAATCCGCCACGCCATCGAGGTGCTGGGCGGCGTATCGAAGAAAGCGGCAAAGCGTTTTGAGAAAGAGTTCCAGGCCCTGGGTGGAACCCCGGGGCAGCACGCAACGGAGGATTAGATCATGGCGAGGAATATAGCGGGGTCGCTGCTTGCCACCCTGGTGCGAGCCAGCAACGGTATCCAGAGCACACCGGCTACGTTCAAGCG
>JBFZEF010000061.1:0-13888 GCA_041307045.1 Halioglobus sp. | reverse complement strand
TTTTACGCAGCTGCGGCCGCGCTGCTGGTCGGCCTGACCATCGCGGCCGGGGCGCTGGCGCAGGATACCAAGCATGTGGTCTGCCCGGCCAACAAAACTGGTGACGGCAGCGATTGCAGTGAAGGGGCGCCCGGCCGAGGGGCGCCCGGCCTAGGGGCGCCCGGCGACTACCTCCTGGACTGGGTACCCATCGACCAGGTCCCCGCAGAGCTGCGCGACCTCGATTGCCTGCTCTGCCGCGGCCGCTACATGGATCCGCTGGCGGGGGAGGACAAGCAGGCCAACCCGGACGAGGCCAATATCGACGCCTTCACCACCAGTACCGAGATGCGGGGCGAGCTGGCGCGATTCTACGGCGGGGTCCAGGTGAGCCAGGGCTACCGCCGCTTCCGCGGCGACGAGGCGACCATCAACCGGGAGACCGGCGCGGCCACCCTGAGCGGCAACGTCATCCTGCGCGAACCGGGCATACTGCTGCAGGGGAGCCATGCCGACCTCCTGTTCGACACCGGCGAGGCCCGCCTGGAAAACAGCCAGTTCGTGCTCCAGTCACGCCACCTGCAGGGCAGCGCGGGCCTGCTGGAACGGGATGCCGAGGGGCTGATCCATGTCCACGATGGCAGCATCACCTATTGCCCACCGGGGCATGAGGATTGGCAGGTGCGGGCGGGAAGCATTCGCCTGGACCTGGAGGATGGCCTGGGTACCGCCCGCGACGCGACCCTGGATATCGCCGGGGTGCCGGTCTTTTACACACCCTGGCTGCAATTTCCCCTCGACGACCGCCGGCGCACAGGCCTGCTGTGGCCTGATTTCGGCAACGACAGCACCGGTGGCCTGGATATCACTGCGCCGGTTTACTTCAACCTGGCGCCAAACTACGACGCCCTCTACTCGCCTCGCTACATCGAGGACCGGGGCCTCAACCACCAGCTGGAAACCCGCTACCTGAACAAATACCTGGGCTTGTGGGAGGTCGGCGGTGCCTACCTGCACCAGGACGACCGCTACCGGGATGAGGTGCCGCCGGGCACCAGTGACGACCGCTGGCTGACCGCAGTGCGCCAGAACGGCCTGCTCGACCAGCGCTGGCTCTCGCGAGTCGACTATACCGAAGTCAGCGATGTCGACTACATGAAGGACCTGGAAACCTCGAGCATCACCTCCCAGCGCCGCACCAGCCTGTTGCAATTGGCGTCGATGGATTACCTCGGTGACAGCGTGTTGATGAACCTGCAAGTGGAGCAATACCAGTCACTGGCAGATGACATCAACGACGTGTACAAGAAGATGCCCCAGCTTACCGGGCAGTACCGCAGCAGCGGCACGCCGTTTGAGATACAGCCCATCCTGCTGTCCCAGTACTCCAATTTCGACGCCGACGAGGACGTGGTCACCGGCGAGCGCGTCTACTCCGAGGGCGGCGCCGCCTTCCCGATGAACTGGTCCTATGGTTTCGTCAAACCCACCGCGAAATACCGGCAACTGAACTACACCCTGAACGAAGGCCAGTTCTTCACGGAAAACAGCCCCTCCACCGGCTCCGCCATGGCCAGCCTCGATAGCGGCCTGTATTTTGAAAGGGACGCCAGCCTGGCGGGCAAGGGCCTGCTGCAAACCCTGGAACCGCGCCTCTACTACCTTTACTCAAGCTACGAGAACCAGAGCGACCAGCCCGACTTCGACAGCGCGGAACTCACCTTTTCCTACAACCAGCTGTTCCGGGAAACCCGTTTCTCCGGTTACGACCGCATCGATGATGCCAACAGCGTGTCACTCGGTGTGAGTTCGCAATTTATCGACACCGGGTCCGGCCGCAAGCTTCTGGGAGGGAATGTCGGCCAGATCTTCTATCTGGAGGATCGCAAGGTTCGCCTGCTGCCGGGCGCGCCGCCGCTGGAAGAGTCGAGCTCGCAAATCGCCGGTGACCTGAGCTTCACCCCCGACGAGCACCTGTCGCTGCGCACCGATATCGTCTACGACCCCCACAGCGGCAATGTGGACACGAGCAACTTCATCGGCGGCTATACCCTGGACAACGGCGCGGTATTCAATCTCGGTTACGCCTATAATCGCGAGCAGGATCCGTTCGAGCTGATCCCTGAGACCAAGCAGGTGACCGGCTCGACGTATTTTCCCGTGACCACCAACTGGCGCCTGTTCGGCGCTGTCAACTACAGCATTCTGGATGACAAGCCCATCGAACAGATGGTCGGGGCGGAGTATGAAAACTGCTGCTGGATCGTACGCCTCCTGCACCTGCGCTATTACGACCTGGAAGCAACGCAGTTTATCCCGGACTTCAACGATCCGGACCTGGAGCAGGATCACAGCACCCAGCTGCAGTTCGTACTCAAGGGCATGGGTGGCTTCGGCAGCCGTATCACCAACATTCTCGAAGACATGATCAGAGGTTACAAAGAGCGTGAATACTAAGGCCCTAATCGCAGCCATCGGCCTGGCTGCATCCTTTTTCAGCGCGCCAATCCTGCAGGCGCAGACCCAACCCGTGGACCAGGTTGTGGCGATCGTCGACGACGACATCATCATGGCCAGCGAATTGCGCGAGCGGATCGCCAGCGTCACCGAGATGCTCAAGTCGCGGGGTATGGACATGCCCCCCGAGAATGACCTGATCCGGGAGACCCTCGACCGCTTGATCCTGGAGAGCATCCAGCTGCAGAAGGGCCAACGCGTGGGCGTGCGCATTTCCGATGCCCAGCTGAACGCGGCCATCCAGAACATCGCGGCCCAGAATCGCCTGACCCAGGAGCAGTTTATCGCCGCGCTGGAGCGCCAGGGCCAGTCCTATGCGGAAATGCGCGAACAGCTGCGCCGGGAGATGATCATCCAGCGGGTCCAGGCGGGCAATGTAAACCAGCGCATCCAGATCACTCCCAAGGAAGTGGACAACTTCCTTGCTTCCGAGGACGGCAAGAAGCTGACCCAGCCGGAGTATCACCTGTTGCATGCCCTGCTGCCGCTGCAACCGGGCGCCAGCGCGGAGGATGAAGCCGCGGCCAGGGCGTATGTCGAGCAGCTGGTGAAACGCATTCGCGGCGGCGAACCCTTCGAAGAGGTGGTTCAATCAAGCGACGACAAGTACCGCCTCAGCGGCGGTGATATCGGCTGGCGCAAGGCGGAGGACCTGCCATCGCTGTTCACCGGCGTGGCTCCCGGCATGGCCAAGGGCGCGACCTCCGACCCCATCCGCAGCGATAGCGGGTTCCACCTCATCTACATGAAGGACATCAGGGGCGACGAGCTGATCGTGGCACAGACCAAGGCCCGGCATATCCTGATCAAGCCCTCCGAAATCCTGACCGATGAACAGACCCGGGACAAGCTCCTGGGCCTGCGCGCGCGGGTCCAGGCCGGGGAGGACTTTGCCGCCCTCGCCAGGGAGTTCTCGGAGGATATCGGCTCCGCCCAGGAGGGCGGTGACCTGGGCTGGACCACCCCCGGGCAGATGGTGCCGGAATTCGAGCAGGCCATGAAAGCCACTGCCGTGGGGGAGATGTCCGACCCGGTGCGCACCCAGTTCGGCTGGCATGTCATCAAGGTGGAGGGCCGCCGCGACCAGGATGTGACCACCGAGACCCTCCGTTCCAGGGCCGCCGAATACCTGCACAATCGCAAGTACCAGGAAGAACTGGACGCCTGGCTGCAGCAGATTCGGGATGAAGCTTTCGTGGATATCAAGTAAGCCCCGTGGCCTGCCCCCGGATAGCGATCACCCCCGGCGAACCGGCCGGGATCGGCCCGGACATCCTCCTGGCCGTGGCGCAGCGCTCCTGGCAGGCAGAGCTGGTAGCGGTCGCCGATCCAGACCTGCTGCGCTCACGCGCGACCCTGCTGGGCCTGCCGTTGGAGCTGTTGCCGCTGGACCTGGCCGCCGTGCCGAGCCCCCACAGGCCGGGCACGATAAGGATACTGCCGGTCGCGCTGGCGGCCCCATGCCATCCCGGCGAGCTGGATCCACGCAACGCGCCCTATGTGGTGGCAACCCTGCAACAGGCGGTCGACGGCTGCCTGCGAGGCGACTTCAGCGCCATGGTCACCGGGCCCGTGCAGAAGTCTGTGATCAACGACGCCGGCATCCCCTTCAGCGGCCACACGGAGTTTCTCGCCGCGGCCACCGGCACACCCCGGGTGGTGATGATGCTGGCCACGTCCGCCATGAGGGTGGCGCTGGCCACAACCCACCTGCCCCTGGCAGCAGTACCGGCGGCAATTACCCGCGAGCTGCTGCTGGAGACGCTGGAGATACTGGTGCGGGACCTGGTCGACAAGTTCGGCCTGGCGCGGCCCCGGGTGGCGGTGCTGGGGCTCAACCCGCACGCGGGTGAGGGCGGCCACATGGGCCGGGAGGAGATCGACACGATTATTCCCGCGCTGGAGCAGCTGCGCGCCCGGGGAATGCAACTGCTGGGGCCCCTGCCCGCCGACACCGCCTTCAACCCCAAGGTACTGGAGCAGTGCGACGCGGTGTTTGCGATGTATCACGACCAGGGGCTGCCGGTACTGAAGTACGCGGGCTTCGGCAACGCCATCAACATCACCCTGGGCCTGCCGATAGTGCGCACCTCGGTTGACCACGGCACCGCCCTGGACCTGGCCGGCATGGGCACAGCGGACGCCGGCAGCCTGGAGCAGGCCCTCGCCCACGCCATCAGCATGGGTGGGCGGCGCTAGCGGATCTCGCGGTAGGCATCGAGGACGGCGGCCGGGTCACCTTCGGCCAGCACCGCCCCCTCATACAGGCAGATCGCGCGATCGCACACTTCGCGCACCTGGCCTTCCATGTGGGAGACGAATACCACCGTCTGGTCCCCGCTGATCCGGCTCTTCATCGCGGCCTCGGCCTTCTCCCGGAACAGGGCATCGCCCACGCTCAGTACCTCATCGATCAACAGGATATCCACGTGGGTTTTCAGCGCCGTGGTGAAGCCGAGACGCGCCAGCATGCCGGAAGAATAGGTTTTTACCGGCTCCTCGAAAGAATCCCCCAGTTCCGAGAACTCCTTGATCTCCTCCAGGAAACTCCTGGCCTGCCTCGCCGTCGCCCCCTGCAGCATCGCCGCCAGGGTGGCGTTGTCGCGACCGGACAGGTGAGGCCGGAAGCGCGGGCCGATGGGGGGCAGCGACGCGCTCTTGCCGGGGCGCTGCCACACGCTACCGCTGGTGGGTGCGAGAATACCCGCCATCAGGCGCAGGGTGGTGGATTTGCCCACGCCATTGCGACCGATAATGCCCAGCGTTTCGCCTTCGAATACCTGCAGGGACACGCGGTCGAGGACGTGGTGGGCCCCATGGTCGAAGGACTTGCGCCGCGACGGGTAGCTGAGGGAGACATCCTCCAGCTGCAGCATGACATCCCTGCCGCCCGCGGCCATCAGGACAGGGCCCGCAGGGCGAGAAACTGGCTGGAACGGCGCATGATGAGCACCATTACCAGCAGCAGCACGGCGCAGCCCACTGCGATCTGCGCCAGGTGGCTCCAGTCCGGCGCCGCGGCATGCAGCAGGACCTGCCGATAGGCATCGATGATGAATGCCAGGGGATTGAAGGCGAGCACCAGTTCGGCCGTGCGCGCATCGCCCAATGTGCGGGCATCCCAGAATACACCCGAGACGAACATGAGAAAGGTCATCGCCAGCGCAATAAACATGCTGAAGTCCCGCACCACGCAGACCAGCCAGGCGCCGATGAAAGAGCAGGCCACGATCATCAGGTAGTTGACCAGCATTATCGGCACCAGGTAAAACCAGACCAGGCCCGGCGGGTAACCCCGCACCCAGAGAAAGCCCAACAGCAACAGGAAAACCGCGGCCTGGCGGTAGAGCCCTTCCTGGATCACGGCGAGGGGGAACAGGGTCTTGGTGACGTTGATGCGGCCGATCAGGCCCTTGTTGGCCGCGATGCTGTTGGAGGCCTGGTTGACCGATTTGGAAAACCAGATGAATGTCAGTTTCCCGCACATGAGAAAACCCAGGAAGTCACCCCGACCCGACTGCATTATCAACTCGAACACCACATAGAATACGAGGACGAAGAGCAGGGGCTCGAGCACCCACCAGATGTAACCGAGGCCCTTGCGGGCCGCATCCGCCCGCAGATCCATGCGTGCAATGGTGTCGACCAGGCGAAAATATTGGAGAAAAGTCATCAGTTGCGCGCCAGTGAACGAAAACCAGGTCGATCAGATTGCGCGGCATTCTAGCAAACGGGCGCCACGCTGTAATAGCCAAAGCCGGCTGCCGCGGTACAATAAATGCCATGAACCTACCCCAGCATCGCGCCCGCAAGCGTTTCGGCCAGAATTTCCTGCAGGATGCGGGGGTCATCAACGACATTGTGCGGGCCATCAACCCCCGCGCGGAAGAACACCTGGTGGAGATCGGGCCGGGCCAGGGCGCCCTGACCGGCCAGTTGGCCGCCAGCGGCTGCCGACTCGACGTGATCGAACTGGACCGGGACCTGGTGCCGGGCCTGCTGGCCGCGCACAGCGCCAATCCCCGGTTCCGGCTGCACAACGCGGACGCGCTGAAGTTTGACTTCTCCGCTCTGGCGGATTCAGCGGCTGGCGCGGGGCCGCTGCGGGTGGTCGGCAACCTGCCCTATAACATCTCCACGCCGCTTATCTTCAAGCTGCTGGAAAATACCGCCATTATCCGCGATATGCACTTCATGCTGCAGCTGGAGGTTGTCGATCGGCTGGCGGCGCGGCCGGGCAGCAAGGACTGGGGCCGGCTCGGGATCATGGCGCAGTACCACTGCGCGGTCGACAAACTGTTCGAGGTGCCGCCGCGGGCCTTCATCCCGCAACCGAAGGTCCAGTCGGCGATTGTCAGGCTGGTGCCCTGGCGGGAATCACCCTGGCCGCCCTGCGATACGCAGCGCCTGAGGCAGGTGGTCCAGACCGCCTTCGGCCAGCGCCGCAAAACCTTGCGCAACAACCTGAAAGGCCTTATAGATACGAAGCGCCTCGAGTTGCTCGGTATAGACCCCGGGGCCCGGGCCGAAACGCTGCAACTGTCACATTTTATTGAGATAACGACATCCATTCATGAACAAGGCAACTGACATACAGGCGGCCGCGGTAGCGGTAAAGGTGGTCACCACCTACCTGCCTCGCCATTCGCGACCCGAGCAGGGTGAATACGCCTTCGCCTATACGATCACCATCAGCAACGAGGGGGACGTGCCGGTGCAGCTGCTGTCGCGGCACTGGGTGATAACAGATGCCGACAGCGCGGTACAGGAGGTCCGCGGCCAGGGCGTGGTAGGGGAACAACCGCTGATTCTGCCGGGCAAGTTCTTTCGCTATACCAGCGGCGCCACCCTCGCCACGCCAGTGGGCCGCATGGAGGGCAGTTACACCATGGTACGACGCGACGACAGCGCACAGGCGAGCGCGGCCGGCGCGCTGTTCCAGGTACCCATTCCCGCCTTTTCCCTGCACACCCCCACGGCGCTGCACTAGGTCCGCCGGGTGAGCACCTATGTTGTCGGCGACATCCAGGGCTGCCTGCAGGCGCTGAAGTGTGCGTTGAAAAAAGTCGAATTCACACCCGGCAGGGATGTGCTGTGGTCAGTGGGCGATATCGTCAACCGCGGCCCGCGCTGCCTGAAAACCCTGCGCTTCCTCTACGATATGCGCGACAGCCTGGTTCTGGTACTGGGTAACCACGACCTCCACCTGCTGGCGGTGGCCGCCGGGGTGCGCGCGCCCAACCGCTCCGACACCCTGGACAAGATCCTGAAGGCCCCGGATAAGGAGAAACTGCTCACCTGGCTGCTGCACCGCCCGCTCATCCACCAGGAGCACGGTTTTACCATGGTGCATGCGGGAATCCCCCCCCAGTGGTCGGTGGAGGATGCGATCAACCGGGCAAGGGAAGTGGAGAAGGTGCTGCAAAGCCCTGACTGTGTCGAATTCCTGAGGCAGATGTATGGCAATGAGCCGCTGCTGTGGTCCGACGACCTGACCGGCATGACCCGGCTGCGGGTGATCACCAATTACCTCACCCGCATGCGATTCTGCACCAGCCAGGGCGTACTTGATCTCGACAGCAAGGGACCCAGCCCCGACCTGGGCAAGGCCGAGGTCTCTGCATGGTTCAGCCATCCCCGGCGCAAAACCGCCAAGGACCGCATCCTGTTCGGCCACTGGGCGTCGATCGAGGGACAGACCGACCACCCCTACGCCATCGGCCTGGACACGGGTTGTGTCTGGGGCGGCGCGATGAGCCTGTATGAGCTGGAGACGGGTCGCTGGACCCGGTGCCAGTGCAAGGACGGCAGGAGCAAACGCAAGCTGTGCGAACAGTCCGCCGTGACGACCAGCCCGGCCCCACACTGATGGAGATTTACCTGGTTGGCGGCGCCGTGCGCGACGCCCTGCTGGGGTACCCGAGCAGCGAGCGGGACTGGGTGGTAGTGGGCGCCAGCCCGCGGGACATGCTGGATAAAGGCTACCAGCAGGTCGGCCGGGACTTCCCCGTGTTCCTGCACCCGCAGACGAAGGACGAGTACGCCCTGGCGCGCACCGAGCGCAAGCAGGGCCACGGCTACACAGGCTTTGCGGTGCACTGCGACCCCGCGGTTACGCTGGAGCAGGACCTGTTGCGCCGGGACCTGACGATAAACGCCATGGCCCGCTCGGAGTCCGGCGCCATCATCGACCCCTATGGCGGCCAGCGCGACCTGGCGGCGAAAATCCTGCGCCATGTTTCCGCCGCGTTCGTGGAGGACCCCCTGCGGGTGCTGCGCACCGCCCGCTTCGCGGCGCGCTACGCCCATCTCGGGTTTACGGTGGCGGCCGAGACCATCGAACTGATGGCACAGATCGTCCTCCAGGATGAGCTGGCGCACCTGCCGGCGGAGCGGGTGTGGACCGAAATCGAGCGCGCCCTGGGGGAGCGCAACCCCGAGGTGTTCATCGAAGTGCTGCGCGACTGCGGTGCCCTGCAACGCCTGCTGCCCGAACTGGAGGCCCTGTTCGGCGTGCCCCAAACCGCCCACTACCACCCCGAGATCGATACCGGCATCCACACCCTGATGGCCCTGCAGCAGGCCGCCCGACTCACGCCTGCCACCGATGTGCGCTTCGCGGTGCTGATCCACGACCTGGGCAAGGGCGTCACGCCCCCCGCGGAATGGCCCCGCCACATCGCCCATGAGCAGCGCGGCCTCAAACTGGTGGACGCGGTCTGCAGGCGCCTGAAGTCGCCCGCAGCGCACCGGGAGCTGGCCCTCAAGGCGTGCGAGTACCACACCCACTGCCACCGCGCCCTGGAGCTGCGGGGCAAGACCCTGCTCAAGCTGCTCAATGCCACCGACGCCCTGCGGCGCCCGGACCGGTTCGAGGCCTTCCTGCTGACCTGCGAGGCGGATGCCCGCGGCCGCAAGGGGCTGGAACAGCGGGATTACCCCCAGGCCGACTACCTGCGCCGCGCGCTGGAGATCGCCAGGGACGTGGGCGCCGCGCAGTTCACGCAGGCGGGCATCGAGGGCCGGGCGCTGGGCGCGGCGATCAGCGCGGAACGGGTGCGGCGCCTGGATGCCCTGCGCGCGAGCCAGGCTCAGCCCGCGAGATCCAGCGCCCCCGCCACTGAAAATCCACCCGCGCAATAGGCTGGGAAGCCCGATCGTAGGACGCCCACAACTGGGCGTAAGTCCTGCCGGCCACCGGGTGCACCTGCGCTCCCGCCACTTCCGCCAGCGGGCACAGGACAAAGGCATTCTCCAGGATCTCCGGGCGCGGCAGCTCGACCCCTTCCACCGTTCCGCTGAGCCGGCCATGGGTGAGGATGTCGATGTCCAGCTGGCGGGGGCTGAAGCGGCTGGCATTGGCTGGGCGGCCGTGTGCGTACTCGATCGCGCGCAGCTAACTGTAAAGCTGCCCGGGGCTGAGACCGGAGTCGATGCCGACCACGAGGTTGAGAAAGGGCTGGCCCGCAAAACCGATCGCCTGGCTGTCATACACGCCGGACAGCACCAGCTCACCACACAGGCCCGCGAGGGCCTCGAGGCCCGCGGTGATATGGCGCTCGCGCTCGATATTGCTGCCCACCCCCAGCCAGACCCGGGGCATCAGGGCCGCTCCCCGCGCTCGATGAGCACCCCGACATCCGCGGCCTGGGGGACAGCGCCGGGTTTGGCCAGGCGCAGGCGCAGCCAGGGCACGCCGAATTCCTCCATGACCAGGGCCGCAACCCGCTCCGCCAGGGTCTCGATCAGCTGGAACTCGCTGCCTTCTATAAATGCCAGCAGGCGTGCGCTCACGGCGGCGTAATCCAGCGCATCGCCGATCCCGTCACTGGCCGCGGCCCGGCGGTTATCCGCCGCCAGCTCCAGGTCCAGCACCACGGTCTGGCGCACCCCGCGCTCCCAGGCGTAGACACCGATGACCGTGGCGGCGCGCAATTCCCGGATGTACACGATGTCCATCAGCGCGCGGCCCCGGCTGAGAGCGGTGGCAGCTCTTCCATCGGCCAGCGCGGCCGCACCGGCGCACTCAGGTCGTCCACCTGCCCCGCCTGCAGGCGCTGCGCCCCGGCATAGGCGATCATGGCACCGTTGTCGGTGCAGAAGCGCGGCGCCGGGTAGAACACCCTGCCGCCCTCCTTGGCCAGGGCCTGGGCCAGCTGCTGCCGCAGGCTGAGGTTGGCACTCACGCCGCCGGCAATCACCAGGGTCTTCAGGTGTTCCTGGCGCAAGGCGCGGCGACACTTGATGACCAGGGTGGCCACCACCGCCTCCTCGAAGGCCAGGGCGATGTCGCACTTGTCCTGCTCGCTCAGTTCCCCCTGCCCGCGGCACTCCGCCACGGTGGTGAGCGTATGAGTCTTGAGGCCGCTGAAACTGAAATCGAGCCCCGGGCGATTGACCATGGGGCGGGGAAAGCTGAAACGCCCGGGGCGACCGCGCTGGGCCAGGCGGGCGACGTGGGGCCCGCCCGGGTAGGGCAGGCCGAGCATCTTGGCGGTCTTGTCAAAGGCCTCGCCGGCGGCGTCGTCCAGGGACTCCCCCAGGATCCGGTACTCGCCGATAGCGTCCACCCGCACCAGCTGGGTGTGGCCCCCGGACACCAGCAGGGCCACGAACGGGAACTCGGGGTGATCCTCCTCCAGCATGGGCGCCAGCAAATGGCCCTCCATGTGGTGCACCCCCAGTGCCGGCACGCCCCAGCCCCAGGCAAGGGCCCGGGCCAGGGTAGCCCCGACCATGAGGGCCCCGACCAGGCCGGGGCCGGCAGTATAGGCCACGCCGTCGATGTCCGCCGGCAGGCAGCCGGCCCGGGCCAGCACCTCCTCCACCAGGGGCAGGGTCTTGCGAATATGGTCGCGGGAGGCCAATTCCGGCACCACCCCGCCGTACTCCACGTGGATATCGACCTGGCTGAACAGGGCATCGGCCAGCAGGCCGCGCCCGGTGTCGTAGAGCGCGACCCCGGTTTCGTCACAGGAGGTTTCCAGACCCAGGATCAGCATAGTTCTCGGGCAGCGCCCGCCGTGGTGAAGCGAAGGCGCATGATACTGGCTGGGCACCGCCCAGGCCAGCAGGGCGCCGCCGCGAGCCCCGCATGGCCTGTCTGTAGCCCCCGCCGGGGCCTTTCACGGCCCCTTCCCACCCCCTTTGCAAAAAGGCCGGGATAAGGCTAGAATGCGCGCCCTTTCAGGTGACCATTATCCGCAAGGCCGGTTGTCACCCTAAAACGCACCACCCATGTAGAGACAGGTAAGGAATTAATGCCTCATATCAAGCTGAAGGAAAACGAGCCGTTTGACGTTGCCCTGCGCCGCTTCAAGCGCTCCTGCGAGAAAGCCGGCGTCCTGGCAGAAGTGCGCAAGCGCGAGCATTACGAAAAGCCCACCACCGTGCGCAAGCGCGCCGGGGCTGCCGCGGTCAAGCGCCACCTGAAGAAGCTGTCCCGGGACAATCGCAAGCGCGTACGCCTGTACTAGAAAGGCCCTTCCTCCCCATGAACGACCAGGCTCCCCCGGCAAAGCCCGCGGCAGGCCTCAAGGCGACCATCGCGGAAGCCATGAAGGCGGCCATGAAGGCACGGGACAAGGAGCGCCTGGGAACCATCCGGCTGATGATGTCGGAATTCAAACGCATCGAGGTGGACGAGCGCATCGAACTTGATGACGCCCGCGTCCTCGCCGTGCTCGACAAGATGATCAAGCAGCGCCGCGATTCCGCTGACCAGTACCAGAAAGCCGGCCGGGCGGAACTCGAGGCCCAGGAAAATTACGAAATCGGTGTCATCCAGGAATTTCTCCCCACCCAACTGGGCGAGGATGAACTGCGCGCCATGGTGGACGCCGCAATCGCCGCCAGCGACGCCTCTGGCATGCAGGCCATGGGCGCCGTGATGGCCCGGCTCAAGCCCCAATTGCAGGGCCGCGCCGATATCGGGGCGGTCAGCCAACTGGTTAAATCCCGCCTCACCGGCTGACGCCATCCCCGCGGGGCGGCACTAAACTTTCCCCCGCCGGCGTGATTCAATAACCGGCAACTTCACAGCGTTGCATACCTGATGGCAGGACGGATACCGCAAGCTTTCCTCGATGACCTGCTGGAGCGGGTCGACATCGTCGAAGTGATCGACCGCCGGGTGAAACTGAGAAAATCCGGCAAGAACTACACGGCCCGCTGCCCCTTTCACGAAGAAAAAACCCCCTCCTTCAGCGTCAATCCCGACAAGCAATTCTTCTACTGCTTCGGCTGCGGTGCCGGCGGCAACGCACTGGGTTTCCTCATGGACTACGAGAACCTGGACTTCCCCAGGGCGGTGGAGGCCCTCGCCAGCAGCGCCGGCCTGCAGGTGCCGCGGGAACCGGCCAGTGGGGGGAACGAAGAACCCGACCAGGAGCAGAGCAACAAGGCGCTCTATGCCCTGCTGGAACAGGTGGCCAACTGGTACCGGCAGCAGTTGCGGGCGCATCCCCAGGCCGGCCGCGCCGTGGACTACCTGAAGAGCCGCGGCCTCACCGGCGTGATCGCCAAACAATTCGACCTCGGTTTTGCGCCCCCGGGCTGGGATAACCTGCACCAGGCGCTGGGAACCACCCCGGCGCAACTGGCGCTGCTCAAGGACAGCGGCATGCTGGTTGAGAACGAGTCCGGCAAGCTCTACGACCGCTTCCGGGACCGGGTGGTGTTCCCGATCCGCGACCAGCGCGGCCGGGTGGTGGCTTTCGGCGGCCGCGTGCTGGGGGATGACAAGCCCAAGTACCTCAACTCGCCGGAGACCGCCATATTCCACAAGGGCCGGGAGCTGTATGGCCTGTTCCAGGCGCGCCAGGCGAACCGCAGGCTGGACCGCATGCTGGTGGTTGAGGGCTACATGGACGTGATTGCCCTGGCCCAGCACGGCATCAGCAACGCCTGCGCCACCCTCGGCACCGCGACCAGCAGGACCCACCTCGAGCGGCTGTACCGCTTGTGCCCGGAAGTGGTGTTCTGCTTTGACGGGGACGAGGCCGGCCGCAAGGCCGCCGTGAGGGCCATGGAGGCAGCACTGCCCTGCATGGAGGATGGCCGCCAGGCGAGGTTCCTGTTCCTGCCTGAAGGCGAGGACCCGGACAGCATGGTGCGCAGTCACGGTGCCGAGCATTTCCAGCGGCTGGTGGCCAACGCGACGCCGCTGGAACAGTTCCTGTTCGAGTCGGTTGGCCGGGGACTGGATACCAGCAGCATGGATGGCAAGGCCCGCCTGAGCAAACTGGCCCTGCCCCTGCTGCGGCAATTGCCCGAGGGCGTGTACCGGCAGTTGATGTTCCAGGCCCTGGCCCAGCGCACCGGCCTGGACCTGGCCAGCCTGATGCAGCTCGAGGCTGCCGCCCAGCCACCGGCGCCGCAGCAGAGCGCGGTT
>JBFZEF010000059.1:0-23376 GCA_041307045.1 Halioglobus sp. | reverse complement strand
CAGGCAATCTAGACAACTTCCTGGATAAAAGCGGTCAACTGGGTCTTTGATAGCGCGCCCACCTTGGTCGCCTCGGCATTGCCGTCCTTGAACATGATCAAGGTGGGGATGCCGCGAATACCGAACTTGGGTGGTATGTCGGGGTTGGCGTCGACGTCGACCTTGCACACTTTCAGCCTGCCGCTGTACTCGGCGGCGATTTCGTCCAGTACCGGGGCTATCATTTTGCAGGGGCCGCACCACTCGGCCCAGAAATCCACCAATACCGGAATATCGGAATTGAGTACTTCTACGTCAAATGTTGCATCGCTGACGTGTACGATCTGGTCACTCATGGTGTTCTCCGGATGATAATCGGACGAGGTGCCCGCGGGCTTTGAGGGGGCAATCATACCATCGAACGACTAGCTGACAACTCCATGGGTAGAGTTTTTCAGCATGGTGATATGTTCTTCCGGTATATCTTTGACCGCTACCTTCTTACACCCGCGGAAAAAAATGCCGCTTAACCCGATCGAACCACTCGAGCGTAGCCTTGTCACAAATGGAAGAGTAGTCTGCCCGTAACCTCAAAAGCGCCCTAACAAGAACAGGTGGAACCTCCGTGCCCTTGAAGAAATTAGCCGTACTTCTCCTTATCGCCGCCGCCATCGCCGCCTGGTTTTACCTCGACCTCGGCAGTTATCTGCAGTTTGACACGCTCAAGCAGAGGGTGGGTGAACTGCGGGCCTGGTACACCGACAACCCGGCGCTGGCGGGCCTGCTCTATTTTGTTATGTACGTTGCGGTCACGGCCCTGTCGGTACCCGGTGCCGCAGTCATGACCCTCGCGGGTGGCGCGCTGTTCGGCTTCTGGTACGCGCTGCTGCTGGTGTCCTTTGCCAGCAGCATCGGTGCGACCCTGGCCTTCCTGGTTTCGCGCCTGCTGCTGCGCGATTGGGTGCAGGGCAAGTTCGGTCGGCAGTTGCGGGCATTCAATGCCGGCTTTGCAAAAGATGGCGCTTTTTACCTGTTTTCCCTGCGCCTGGTGCCTATCTTCCCGTTCTTTGTCATCAACCTGTTGATGGGCCTGCTGCCGATACGCACCTGGCGCTATTACTGGGTGTCACAGCTCGGCATGTTCCCGGCGACAGCGGTCTACGTGAACGCGGGCACCCGGCTGGGAGAGCTGGACTCGGCCGCCGGAATTATCTCGCCGGCCCTGCTGCTGTCATTTGTGCTGCTGGCCGTGTTTCCCCTGCTGGCGAAGTGGCTGCTGGGCTATATCCAGGCACGCCGGGTACTGGCGCCCTACCGGCGGCCGCTTCGCTTTGACACCAATGTGATTGTGATAGGCGCGGGCTCCGCCGGGCTGGTGGCGGCGCTGATCGCGGCGACGGTCAAGGCGAAGGTGACACTGGTAGAGCGCCACAAAATGGGCGGCGACTGCCTCAATACCGGCTGCGTTCCAAGCAAGGCACTTATCCGCTCGGCCCGAATCGCCGACTACGCGCGGCGGGCGACCGAGTTCGGGCTGGAGCCGATGGCGGTGCAGGTGAATTTCCGCCGGGTGATGGAGCGGGTGCAGGCGGTGGTGAAAACCATCGAGCCGCATGATTCGGTTGAACGCTTTACCTCCCTGGGGGTGGATTGCCTGCAGGGCGATGCCCGCATCCTGTCGCCCTGGGAGGTGGAGGTCGACGGCCGGGTGCTGTCCGCCCGCAACATCATTATCGCCAGCGGTGCCCGGCCGCAGGTGCCGGAGATTCCGGGGCTTGCAGCGCTGGACTACCTGACCTCGGACACGGTCTGGGAGCTGCGGGAGGCGCCGGCGCACCTGTTGGTGATCGGTGCGGGCCCCATCGGCTGCGAACTTGCGCAGGCGTTTGCCCGGCTCGGCACCCGGGTGACACTGGTCACGCATGCGGCCCGCGTGCTACCCCGCGAGGACCCCGAGGTATCGGCCCTGCTGCTGCAAACCTTGCAAGCCCAGGGCATGACCGTGCATACCGCTTACGAGCCACTGGCTTTCAGGCGGGACGGCGCCGCCCAGTGCGCCAGCTTCAGGACGCTCGCCGGGGAGCGGGAGCTGTTGTTTGACCGGGTGCTGCTGGCGGTAGGCCGCCACGCCAACGTGGAGGACCTGGGCCTTGATGCGCTGGGCATTCCCTTCACTGCCGCCGGCACTGTGGTGGTGGACGAGTACCTGCGCACCCGGGTGCCGACGATTTTCGCCTGCGGCGACGTGGCTGGACCCTACCTGTTCACGCATATGGCCAGCCACCAGGCCTGGTACGCCACGGTCAACGCCCTGTTCGGCCGCTTTCGCAAGTTCAAGGTCGACTATTCGATCGTGCCCTGGGCGACCTTCACCGATCCGGAAGTGGCGCGGGTGGGGCTCAATGAGCAGGAGGCGCTGGCGCGCGGCATCCCCGTTGACGTCACCCGCTACGGGATCGACGACCTCGACCGCGCCATCGCGGACGGGGAGGCCCACGGCTTCATCAAGGTGCTGACCGCCCCGGGCAGTGATCGCATACTCGGCGCCACCATCGTCGGCTATCACGCCGCCGAACTGTTGGCGGAGTTCGTGCTGGCGATGAAACACGGCCTCGGCCTCGGCAAGATCCTGGCGACGATCCATGTCTACCCCACCCTGGGGGAGAGCAATCGCTTCCTGGCCAGCGAGTGGCGCAAGGCCCGCAAGCCCGAGCGGCTGCTGGGTTGGGTGGAGCGCTACCACCGCTGGTGCCGGGGCTGATGCCGCGCCGGCCGGGTCCCTGCCGTGGTGGTTGAATGGTCGGTCTATATATTGCAGTGCGCCGACGGCAGCCTGTACACCGGGGTGGCGCGGGATCTGGAGAAACGCCTGCTGCAGCACAACGGCCAGCTGCCCGGCGGGCCCAGGTACACCAGTGGCCGCCGGCCGGTCACCCTGCTGTGGTCGGCCGCCGCCCCCGACCGCAGCACCGCCCAGCAGCGGGAGGCCGCCATCAAGAAGCTGGCGAGGGCCGCCAAGCTGCGCCTGGCAGGCGGGGGACAGGGCTAGACCGAGGGCCCCCTTATGCCTGCGCCAGCGCCTCCAGCGCCTCCTGCTGCTCCAGCCAGGTTTCCTCCAGCTGTGACGCCCTTGCCTTGAGTTCGCCTTCGCGCTTCAGCAGGTTCGCCAGATCCTGCTTGCGCCCCTCCAGATACAGGTCGGTGTCGCTGAGCCGGGTTTGCAGGTCGGCCTGCTCGGCTTCCACCGCGCTCATTTCGGCCTCGATCCCGGCGATGATTTTCTGCAGCGGCCGCAGCTTCTCCCGCTGGGCGGCGGCGCTCTGGCGTTTTTCCCTGCGCGAGGTGTCGGCGCCGGCGCTATCACCGCGCTCCGCCTGGCGGTAACTGGACAGGATCCAGCGCTCGTAGCCCTCCAGGTCATCCGCATAGGTTTCCACCCGGCCGTCGTGCACCAGCAGCAGCTCGTCCACCGTGTTGCGCAGCAGGTGGCGGTCGTGGCTCACCAGGATCAGGGCGCCCTCGTAGGCCTGCAGGGCGACCTCCAGGGCGTGGCGCATATCCAGGTCGAGGTGGTTGGTGGGCTCGTCCAGTACCAGCAGGTTGGGGCGTTGCCACACCACCATGGCCAGGGCCAGCCGGGCCTTCTCCCCGCCGGAAAAGGGAGCAATCGCGCTGGTCGCCCCGTCGCCGCGGAAATTAAAGCCCCCCAGGAAGTTGAGAATGTCCTGTTCCCGCGCAGCGGGGCTCAGGCGCTGCAGGTGCAGGGCGGCGCTGGCCTCCAGGTCCAGGGCCTCCAGCTGCTGCTGGTCGAAGTAGCCTATGCTGCAGTGTTCCCCGCTGACCCTGTCGCCGGCGAGCAGGGGCAGCTCGCCCACCAGGCTTTTGAGCAGGGTGGACTTACCTGCCCCATTCCTGCCCAGCAGGCCGAAGCGGCTGCCGGGCCGCAGGTGCAATTCCACCCCCGCGAGCACGGCCTGCCCCTGGTAGCCGAGGCTTGCGCCATCCAGCCGCAGCAGGGGGTCGCTGCTCCTGGCCGGCGGCGGGAAACTGAAGTCGAAGGGCGAGTCGAGATGGGCGGGTGCCAGCGCCTGCATCCGCTCCAGCTCCTTCAGCCTGCTCTGGGCCTGGCGCGCCTTGGTGGCCTTGTAGCGAAAGCGCCGCACGAAATCGTCGATCTGCGCGATCCGCTGTTGTTGCTTTTCGTAACTGGCCTGTTGGTTGGCCAGGCGTTCCGCCCGCAGTCGCTCGAAGTCGGAGTAGTTGCCCTTATAGGCCTGCAGCTGCTGCTGCTCGATATGCAGGATGCGCTCGCAGGTGGCGTCGATAAAATCCCGGTCGTGGGAGATCATCAGCAGGGTGCCCGGGTACTGCTGCAACCATTGTTGCAGCCACAGGGTGGCGTCCAGGTCGAGGTGGTTGGTGGGTTCGTCCAGCAGCAGCACGTCAGACGGGGTCATCAGGGCCCGTGCCAGGTTGAGGCGAATCCGCCAGCCGCCCGAGAAATCACTGACCGGCCGGCTGGCCGAGCCCTCGGCGAATCCCAGGCCCTGCAGCAGGCGCTCGGCGCGGCGCTCGGCGCTGTAGCCGTCGATTGCCTCGAGCTGGCCGTGAACAGCGGCGGCGGAATCAAACCGGCCGGCGCCCTCGAGCCGCTGCAGCTCGTCCCGCAGCCCGGCCAGGGTGCTGTCGCCACGCCAGACATACTCGCCCGCGGGCATGCCGGTGGCATGTACCTCCTGCGCCATGTGGGCAAGGCGCAGCTTCGCCATGCCCTCGATGTCGCCGGTGTCTGCCACGAGTTCCCCCAGCAACAGGGCGAAAAGGGTTGATTTGCCGCTGCCATTGGCGCCGATCAGCGCCAGCCGCTGGCCGGGCTGGATGGTCACGTTGGCGTGCTCCAGCAGCAGTTTGCTGCCCCGGCGCAGTCCGATGTCGCGTAATATGATCATTTGGACGCGGATTCTACCCGCACGGGGGAGGCCAGGCCACAAATCCGGGCTTCGCATATCCCGGGCCATGCTTGGATCAAAGCAGGCGGGGGAAAACGGGGTGGTGTATATCAGGGCCGGGTAGTAATATGTGCGGCCATTGCGAAACTTATATGCTCCCCGTTGTGTCCAACCGGCGCTGTTCGCTGCCGCTACAGCTGCGAATCCGTTTATCCCCGGGAAGCGAGGCCTCGCATTGACTAGCGTGTCCGCGGTACTCCCTGTTCTAATCATTGGAAGGAATTTATGAAGAAATATGCACTGCCACTTGCCCTGGTCGGCCTGGTCGCCCTGCAAGGATGTAACCAAAAAGCAGCGGAAACCGGCGAAGCCGCCGCTACCGCGCCCGGCGGCCTCAAGCTGGAGACTACCGAGCAGCGCCTGAGCTACGGTATCGCGCTCAATCTCGGTGAGCGGATGAAAGCCGATAATGTGCCGATGGACGTGGACGCTTTCACCGCTGGTCTGCGCGATGCCATGACCGGTGCCCAGCCGCGCCTCACCCAGGAAGAAATCACCGCCGAGATGCAGGCCTACCAGGAGAAAGCCGCCGCCGAGATGCAGGCCAAGCAGGCCGCTGCGGCCGAAACCAACCTCGCCGCGGCTACCGCATTCCTGGCTGAAAACAAGGCCAAGGAAGGCGTGATCGTCACCGAGTCAGGCCTGCAGTACCAGGTCATCAGGGAAGGTGACGGCCCCAAGCCCGGTCCTGAGGACACTGTAGAGGTCAACTACGCCGGTACGCTGATAGACGGCACCGAGTTCGACTCCTCCTACAAGCGCGGTGAGAGTGTCACTTTCGGCGTTGGCCAGGTTATCCCCGGCTGGACCGAGGCTCTGCAGCTGATGCCTGTGGGTTCGAAGTTCAAGCTGGTGATTCCGCCGGAACTGGGCTACGGCGCAGGCGGTGCGGGACAGGCGATCGGCCCCAACGCAGCCCTGGTGTTCGAAGTCGAGTTGATCTCCATCCCCAGCCAGGCCGAAGCGGCAGCTGGCGAGGCTGAGGCCGACAAAGGCTAAAGGCCAGGACCCTACGGCGCCGGGTTTTCCACCGCGCGCCGATGCCTGTTGTGAAGACCGGCGATGAGCCGGTCTTCCAGCACAAAACGCGACTCCAGCACCTCGCCCAGCGCGGACAGGTCGCGCTGCAGAGTCTCGGGGTAGGCATCCCCACTCCCGTACTTCTCCTCGTAGGCCAGAATGACCTCGGTGGTGTCACCAATGGCGGGCATCAATTGCTGCGCCAGCCCGGCGCTGCCGTCGGCAAAGGTCTCCGCCTCGTTCAGCAATTCGTGGTAAACCTCGAAGTGCCCTGCCGATACATAATCGACCAGTACGCTGCACAGCGCCCGCTGGTGTTGTGCCAGGCCTGTCGGTTCCATGTCACCGTCCAGTGCGACGGCGATCCGGGTGTAACTGCCAAGCAATTCGCGCCGCTCCTTCAGCCAGCGGGTGAGCAAATCCTCCACTGCGGCAAACTGTTGCTTCGGGCTGCTACTCCTGTGCGGCATATCGCGTGTCCTGCAAAACTATTTTCGAAAGATCTGCCACAGGCAGATCGCCAATACCACGGCGGCCATGACCAGGGTCTGCTCGGGGATACTCAGGCCCAGGACGGTCCAGTGGATCGCGGCGCAGTCGCCGTCCCCCATCAGTACCATGGTGACGGTCTCGCTGAAGGGCAATGTGTCCAGCATGTATTCGAGGCTGGGACCACAGGCGGGCACCTTTTCCGGTGGCAGGTGCTGAATCCAGACATGGCGAACGGCTACTGCGGCCCCGGCCAGGGCGGCCAGGGCACACAGCGTGGCGTATATTCGCCGCCCCGTGCGCGCCGGATTGTGCAGGGCGGCGACCAGGGCGATCACACCCCAGAGCACCACAAACACCCGCTGGGTCATGCACAGGGGGCAGGGCGGGAGGCCCAGCGTCCGCTCCAGGTAGGCCCAGGCGAACAGCATCGCGATGACAGCCATGACGGCAAGGCCGAAAAACACGAGTCGCGGGGTCAGGGATTGCAGCATTGTCCGGGGGTTCCTGTGGCTGTCGGCCTGGCGGGGCCGGGGTGGTTACGTTAGGGTCTTTTTCAGCCCTGCGCAACGTTCGACGACGGGATTTTGATTTGGTTCAGGGTCTCGGGCTGGCGCGCGCTGAACGCCAGCAGGTCGGGATAGAAACTCAGGAAAGCCTGCTCCAGCATGCCCCGGGCGGGATTGAGCCGCGGGCCGATATCGGCCAGAGGGTTTGACCGCCGCAGGCGCTGGCCGATGCGCGCGGCGCTTGCCGGCACCGTATCCCAGTCCAGGTACAGGCCCAGGATGTCGTACTCCACCAGGCGCGCCAGCATCCTGCGGGAGCCACAGCTCAGGGCATGTTCCCGGTTCCGCAGGCTGCGGTATACGCCTGCATTGAACTGCGCCAGTGGAATATCGCAGTAACGCTCCCAGTGTTTGCTGAGAAAGTGATCAAAACTCAGGTCGATCAGGATCCCCGCATAGCGGCGCAGGTCGCCGGGGAGGTCGCGGCGCAGCTGGGCGATCAGCGGGTGACTGTCGGTGTAGGCATCCACGGCGCGATGCAAGCGCACGCCGCGCTCGATGTCGTCCGGCAACTCGCCCCGCAGCGGCCCCTTGCAGTAGTCCCCTTCCAGCCCCCCGGCGACCAGGCCCTCATCCGGCCAGGCGAGGTGGAAATGGGCGAGGAAGTTCAATGCTACAGCGCCCGGTACTGGGCGAAATAATTTTCGAGGTATTGTTCGAAGCCGATAGTGTCCGCGTGCTCGATATCGCGCTGCGCTTCCATGGAGCGCCGGGTTTCCGCCTCGAAAGCGGCCTGCACCTGTGGGGCCAGGGTGCGGGCGCGGAAAGAGTGGGCCCAGTGTTCGCTGTAAGCCATGGCGAGGCGAAAAAAAGGCAGCTCCTGTTCGCGCATTTCCCGCAATACCCGGGCGGAGGGCGTCAGTTCCGGCTCCGCTATTGCGGCTTCCTGCAGTTTCAGGCTGGCACTGTAAAGGCTGGACCTGTTTGCTGTATCCAGCAGCTCGGCGACCTGCGCCAGCCTGGCAAACAGCGACTCGGCACAGGCGCGCATGGGTTGTTGCCCCGTGACCGTTTGCAACAGGAGGCCGGGCAACCTGCCGCGATTGACCACTGCCTCGAGATTGGCGGCCTGGGTTGCCTGCTCCAGGTCGTCACAGGGGGGGCTTTCATCCAGCAGGCAGTACAGCAGGAAGATGTCGAGGAACCGCATCTGGCTGGCCTCGATTCCTACGCTCGAGAAGGGGCTGACATCGATACAGCGGACCTCGATGTACTCGATGCCGCGGTGGTGCAGGGCGGTGAGCGGGGTTTCGCCGGGCCGGGTGACCCGCTTGGGACGGATCGGGCTGTAAAACTCGTTCTCAATCTGCAGCAGGCTGTCACTCAACTGCTGGTGGTCGCCCGCCTGACCCGTGGGAATGTTGCGATAATCGGGATGGGGTCGCAGGATCGCGGCGCGCAGGGTCTCCACGTAGTTGTCGAGACAGTTGTAACAGACATTCAGGTCCTTCTGGGCGGCGCTGCTGTAGCCCAGGTCGCCCATCCGCAGCGCGGTGCCGTGGGGCAGGTGGAGGCTGCGGCCTTCCTTGTCGAAGGGCAGCAGGCCGGGGTTGTCTCGGCCCCGCAGAAAGCTGGCGCAGATTGCAGGCGAGGCGCCGAACAGGTAGATGAGCAGCCAGGAATGGCGCCGGAAGTTGCGGATCAGGTCGAGGTAGCGGGTGCTGATGTAATCACGCAGTTCACCTGTACCGCCGGCCCGCTGCCAGGCCTGCTCCCAATACGCCTCCGGCATGGAAAAATTGTAGTGAATTCCGGCTATGGCCTGCATCAGCCGGCCATAGCGATGCCCCAGCCCCAGTCGGTACACGGTTTTCATCCGCGCCACGTTGGAGCTGCCATACCGTGCTACCGGGATACCCTCGTCCCCGGTCATGATGCAGGGCATGCTCGCCGCCCATAGCATTTCCTCTCCCAGTTGCTGGTAGGCAAAGCTGTGGATGTTTTCCAGGGTTTCTATGCTCTGCTCAATGTCATCGCTCACCGGGGTGATGAACTCGAGCAGCGCCTCGGAGTAATCCGTGGTGATGTACTCGTGGGTGAGGGCCGAGCCGAGGCCGGCGGGGTGTGGCGTCTGCGCCAGCTTGCCCTGTGGGGTGATGCGCAGGCTCTCCTTTTCTATGCCGCGCCGTATGGACTTCAGCATGGCGAGCGAAGCGGGATCTGCCAGTGCCTGCAGCTGGGATTGTAAATGGGAGGGCAATCGAAACTCCTTGTTATTCCAGGCGCGTCAGTGGCGTGCTTGCCGTCGCCTGGTGGGCGCATACAATACGAGCGTGAGCCTGCGTCAGGGCGCGGGCACCAAGTGTATAGTTCCCCACCGGACTAGTACAGGCGCCTGCAGGGTTCGCCGCGCCGGCCGCAGTAGTCCTGGCGGGCGTCAGCCCAGGCGATCCAGGGTTTTTTGTAACAGCTGGCAGGCGAAGTTGCCCTGGACCTGCTCACTCTGGCCGGTTGCCAGCATGATCCGCGAGAGCAGCAGGCCAAAGCGCATTCCCGCAAAGACCAGGTAGTAGTCGTAGTCCCGGGCGCAATACCCGGTCTGCTGTTGCCACTGGTCTATGCTGTCCTCATAGCTCGGCAGGCCCGCCAGCCTCGGCATGCCCAGGCCCTCGGAAAAAATTGCGTCCATGTAATTGAACCAGGCCAGGTCCTGCACCGGGTTTCCCAGCACCGCCATTTCCCAGTCCAGCACGGCGGCGACGCCGTCGAGGGATTCCCGGAAAATAATATTGCCTATTCGCGAGTCACCCCAGCACAGCACCGTCGGTTCAGCGGCGGGCTGCCTGGCCTGCAACCAGTCCAGCGCGGCCTGGCAAATGGCGTGGCCGCCGCCCTCGAGCGCCCACACCAGGTAGTCCTGCCAATAGTTCAGCTGGTTTTGCAGCGCTGTGGTGCCGGCCTTCTCGAGATGGGCGAAACCGAGGGCTTTATAGTCCAGCAGGTGAATTTTACCCATGACCTCCACCGCCGCGCGCCACATGGCGGCACGTTCCTGCTCGGAAGTATCATGCAGCATCCAGCCGTCCATGTTGTAGGGCGGCATATCCGGGGGGATCCGTCCCGGAGTGCGTTTCATTACGTAAAACTGTACCCCCAGCAGGGAGCGATCCAGTTCCAGCCCAAGCAAGCGAGGTACGGGGATGTCGCTGTGACGGCCGATACTGGCCATGACCTCGTACTGCAGCCCCAGGTCGTAGCTGGGGAAGGCCGGCCGCTCGACCTGGGGCTGGAGGCGACCGACACAGGCCTCAGTGTGGGTCCTGCCCCCTTCCTGCCATTGGGCATCGAACAGCAGGGTGACATTGGACATGCCGCTGGACTCGGGTATGGTCAGCGCGGGTATGTACACCGCCTGCCCCCGTTGCCCTGACAACCAGGACTCCAGCTTGAGGCGTGTCGTTTCGGTGTCCTCGACCAGCGGTGTGGGGCGTTCGTTATTCATTGCGCAATACCTGGCTGCCTTCAGAGGCGTGTAGTATAGGTGGACGGTTGTGCTGTAGTCACCGCGCGGCGCTCTTGTGGGGCCGCGACAAGATGCTACAGTACCGGGGCGCGAGTCTACGCTGCGCCGACGGGGTAGCCGGTGGGGTGTTGCGATAGTGATTGTGTCAACCATAAATGGCCTGTCAAGGTGTGGGCCGGAACAACCAGGGGAAACGGCGTGAGAATTGCAGAATGGCTTAAGATACTGTCAACCGAGGGCGGCTCCGACCTCTACCTGAGTACCGGCGCTCCACCCTGTGCCAAGTTCCAGGGGCAACTCAAGCCGATTGCCAGCGAGATCATGCGACCCGGTGAGATCAGGGAGATTGCCTGCGAATTGATGGACGCTACCCAGCGGGCTCAATTCGAACAGGAACTGGAGATGAACCTGGCGATCTCCATCTCAGGCTACGGCAGGTTCCGGGTAAACATCTTCATGCAGCGCAATGAAGTGGGCATCGTGGCACGCAATATCGTTGCGGACATACCCAGTTGGCAGAGTCTTCGGCTGCCACCTCTCCTCACCGAGGTGATGATGCGCAAGCGCGGACTGGTGCTGTTCGTGGGCGCCACCGGTTCGGGCAAGTCCACCTCGCTGGCGGCCCTCATCGACTATCGCAACAGCAACAGCAGCGGCCATATCGTCACGATCGAAGACCCGATCGAGTACGTGCATAGTCACAAAAAATCCATCATCAACCAGCGGGAGGTGGGGGTGGATACCCGCAGCTGGCACAATGCCCTTAAGAACACCCTGCGGCAGGCGCCGGATGTCATCCTCATCGGCGAGATCCGCGATCGGGAAACCATGGAGCATGCCATATCCTTTGCTGAAACCGGCCACCTGTGCATCTCCACACTCCACGCCAACAATGCCAACCAGGCACTCGACCGGATTATCAACTTCTTTCCCGAGGATCGGCGCCCGCAGTTATTGATGGACCTGTCACTGAACATCCAGGCATTCGTATCGCAGCGACTGATACCCACGGTAGACGGCAAGCGCTGTGCCGCGATCGAAGTGTTGTTGGGCACGCCCCTGGTCGCCGAGCTTATCCTCAGGGGCGAGATCGATGGGGTGAAGGAGGTTATGCGCAAGTCGGAAAACATCGGTATGAAAACCTTTGATACCGCACTTTTCGAGCTCTACCAGGAAGGCCTCATCACAGAAGACGAAGCCATCCGCAATTCCGATTCAGCCAACAATGTGCGTCTCAAGATCAAGTTTGCCAAGGCTGATCGGCAGGGCGATGGTGGCCATGGAGGCTTCAGCCTTGCCGGGCTGGACGACGACAATACGGGTAGCTTTATGTAAGGCCGGCTGCTGCCGTCAGTTTTCCAGTTCGTCCAGCAGCGCGACCCAGCGGTCTATGTCGGAAGCACCGGTGTTGAGGATCGCGAAGCCGGCAGACCAACCCGTGTCGGGAGCGAGATTGGCCAGGCACCACCGCACTTCCCCTGTCAGGTAGAGCGTGTCCTGCAGGTCCGGCAGTTCAACTCCGATGCGCAGGATAGCCCCGGTGGCGAGTTCGTGTTCCAGGCTGAGCCGCAACCCGCCCCGCGATACGTCAAGGGTTTTACACATTGCGACCCTGCCGGAGCCAGCCCTGCCAGGCTCGGGTGCAGCCATATCGACAAAGACGTTGCTCGCGATCGGTAATCGCATATGTCGACGCTGTTGCGGGCCCACACCCGCTGCACTCGCGGCTGGTGCGGCGACTGGTCTTTCCTGTGCCAGCCGCTGCAGCTTCCGCCTCTGGGCTTCGTCCCATTCCCGCTGCAGCGATTCCTGCTCCAGTTCCTCCTGTGTCTGCTGCCGCGTGTGTTGGCGCTCCTGCCCCTGTGTTTCCCTGCCGTTCCCCTGGCATTCTTCCTCCTCGCGCCCGATCAGCGTCAGTGCCCCTGAGCCAAGGTGGTCCAGATCCACCCGGTCTTTGATGCCGGCCGCTTTCGCCAGACTGCGGCTGAAGCTTGCACCGCTATCCAGCGGGTAAATTTTGCCGCTATCCAGATGGCTGGCAAATTCTTCAAAGCTCTGTTGCGATACCTTGAATCCCGCCTGGTTGGCAAAGAGCAATTGTGCTTCCGTATCCACTCGCAACACCAGCCGTGCCCTTACAGGCCGTGCCCCTACAGGGCTGATGTTATCAAGCGCCATGCCGAACCACTGGCCCGTCCAGATTGCGTCCGGCGCGCCCTGCGCTGCGGTCGCCTCAGCGGCCGAGTCCATCGGAATCAATTCGGCTTGCTCACTCTCCAGAGGCCGCTTGCGCAGTATTTGCATATGCACGAATTCCACCACTGCCAGCGCGTTTGCCACCGCGTCGCCGTCGTGTTGCAGGCTCAGCAGCCAGCGTCTGAGTTCTTTCGGAAGCCGGGTCACGGTTTCGAACAATTGATGGCGCCCGCCGGGCGCCTCATCGCCAGTCCCTGGTTGGACCGAGTCCAGCAGGGCGGTAGTGGCGGCACTCATCTGGGCCCACTGCTCGGATTCCCGGCCAAATTTAAGCAGGACCAGTTGGGCGCTGTCGTACCATGGGCCCTTCAGGAATGTGCCTATACCCGCAGGAACCGGGAACTGTTGCAATGCCGCGTTGATCATCCGGGCGGCCCTGCGCCTTGCTTCGGCAGATTTTATTCTCCCCCGTTCAGCCTCAACCAGGCGTTGCGCCATGCGCTCGCTGCGCGCGAGTTCCCGCGCGCTGGTGGCGGCCACTCTTGCAGAGAGTGTCGCCAGGTCCAGATCGCGCCGGTCGAACCAGGCCAGGGCCTCATCGACTGCTTCCACCAGAAAGCTTTCGATGGCCTGGCCCGCCCTTCCCAGGCTGGGTTGCCAACCGATGGCAGTGGCCTGCAGATTGTCCATCATCAGGTGCAGCGGGTGCCTGCCCGGTATGAAAAAGTCAGGATCTGCGATTGCCAGGGATGCCACCAGCGGCTTGAGTCGGCGCAGCTGTGTGCGCAGCGGTTCCTCCAGCGGATAGTCGCGCTCCCATTCATCGAATGCTCTACCTGCCCAGCGCAGTATTGCCGCCTGTTCCGCAGAGGGCAGGGTCAGGTTGCCGCTGGACTCGGCCTGTTTGAGTACCGACTGAAGCGGACTAAGCGCCGTATCGCGGGTAGTGCGCAGGTATTGGATTAACTCCTCCGGGCCGGCCAGCAATAACTCGCTGCTTGGGGCGTCGTTATCGGCGTAGCGTGTCAACACCAGCTCGCGCAGTGAACAGGGCAGGGGGAAATCTTCCATCGCCAGTTTCAGTTGAACAGCTTCCAGATTATCAGGGCGATGAGGTAGGCCCATAATCCAATCAGCAGGGCTATGCGCAGCTTGCCCGGCTTGGGCTTTTCCTCCGCGCTGGATTCCCGGCCAATGTTAAACGAGCCGCAGGCCAGGCAGCTGCCCCCCTGACCACTCTTCTTGCCGCGGTAGCTGCAGTCTTTGCAGGTATAGATCATGGGGGTCAGTGCGTGCTCTTGAGAAGTTGGTCGACAATTCGCTCCAGTTGCTTAAGGTTATTGCATTCCGCGCTGAAATGACAGGCACTCTGGTAGCGCAACATTTCCGAGTCCCCGCTGCCCCAGATCCGGCGCGACTCGGGGTTTAACCATATGACCTGGCGGGCTCGCTGATAGATAGCCTGCATGATCTCCAGCGCGGGGTCGCCATTGTTGTTGCGCGCATCCCCCAGCATGATCACGGTGGTGTTGCTGTTGATGTCATCCAGCGCCAGCCTGGCAAAATCCCGCAGGCTGTTGCCGTAATCGGTGGCGCCGCCATATTTCCAGTTTACCAGCTCGATTGCCTTCTCCACCGGGTATTCATCAAAGTAACTGCTGACCTCCCCCAGCTGACTCGCGAAGGCGAAGCTGCGCACTTTCGGCAGCACGTCCTGCAAGCTGTACAGGAACATGAGCAGGAACTTGGCGTAGGCCGCAACCGAGCCGCTGACATCGCACACGGCGAGAATCTGCGGCTTCTCCTTGCGGATTTGCCGCCAGTAGATGTTGAACATCACCCCGTCGCTGGCGATGCCCCTGCGCATGGTCTTGGCCATATTCAGCTGGCCGCGCTTCAGCTGCCGGCGTTTGCGGGAGTAGCGGCTGGCCAGTTTTTTGGCCATCTTGCGCACCAGTTCATGCACCTTGTGCAGGTACATATGCTCGATGTTGTTGAGGCGGGTTTTGCTCAGGACCTCGTCCATGAACTGCCTGGTCCTGCCCTCGGCATGGAGCAGGTACTCCCGTTCGACATAGCTGCGCACTTCCTCTCGCAGGATGTCGCGGTAGCGCTGCAGCTCGGTGAGCGCTGGGCTTTCCCGCCGTTCAAGCTCAATGACCGCGGAGCGCAACTGCTCCTCGCCCATGGCATCCAGTATCCTGCGGGTAAACTGTCCCTTCTGGGTGAACAGCTGTATCTGCCGTAGACCCACCTCTTGCGCCGCGCGACCGATGGCAACGGTCAATTCGTTGCGGTTGTTGTCGACCAGGCTGCGCATCAGCGGGGATTCCAGCAGAGCCGCTATGCCGGGATCGGTCGCTGCCGCTGCGGCCAGGGGGGATGCGTCCCCGGTGGCAGTGCCCTGGGTGCCGGCTTCGTTCGCGGGCTCCTCCGATGCGGGCGGGGCCTCGTCGTCGGCAGCGCTTGCGTCACCCAGTGAAAAGTCGGACAGGCGCTGGTAAAAGTAGCGGTCAAAGCAGGCCAGGAACACCGCCTCTTCTGCCGGCGTCTTTGCCAGTGTCATGGCCAGTCCGTCCCGCAGCAGGTTGCGATTGGCGTAGCCCAGGGTCGTGGCAACCGTCATCGCATCCAGCGTTTCCGCAGGTGACACCCGCACATCGTGGCTGCGCAGGACCTGGATGAAGCTCACCAGGTTCGATTGCATGCCCCTGGCCTCGTCTCGCGCTGTTTCCATGCCGAGGCGCTCAGCCGGGCCGGACGCCCTGCAACAGGGCACGCAGTTCGGCATTGGCGGCTTCGATGTCGTCCTCGAACTTCAGCAGCACGTTCAGGGTGCTGCGCACCAGCTCCTCGTCGAGCTGGCCGGCGTGGAGCAGCAACAGGCTGCGGGCCCAGTCGATGGTCTCGGAGATGGCAGGGGACTTTTTCAGGTCGAGCTGGCGCAGGGAGTGGACGAATTCCACCAGCTGATGGCGCAACCGCGCATCCACATTCGGCACCCGGCTGCGCACGATGCGCTCCTCGAGCTCCACGCTGGGAAAGGGGATGTACAGGTGCAGGCAGCGCCGTTTCAGCGCGTCGGATATATCCCGGGTGTTATTGCTGGTAAGGAACACCATGGGCGAGGTGCGCGCCTTTATCGTGCCAATCTCCGGTATGGAAATCTGGTAGTCCGACAGGATCTCCAGCAGCAGGGACTCGAATTCGTAATCGGCCTTGTCGATCTCGTCGATGAGGAGGATGGCGCCGCGTTCCTGCTGCATGGCCTTGAGCAAGGGGCGGGGTTCCAGGAAGTCTTCCGAATAGAAGATGTCGCCAAACTGGTGCAACCGTTCCACCGACTCGGCCAGGCCCTTTGCGCCCTTGAGCAAATCCCCGAGTTTCTCCTTGAGTACCTGGGTGTAGAGCAATTGCTTGCCGTACTTCCATTCGTACAGCGCCTTGGCCTCGTCCAGTCCTTCGTAGCACTGCAGGCGAATCAGGGGCAGGTCCAGCAGCTGGGCGGTGGTCTTGGCAAGCTCGGTTTTGCCGACTCCCGGAGGACCCTCCACCAGGATGGGCTTGCGCAGCTGGAAGGCGAGGAACACCGCGGTGGCGATCTTGGTGCTGCAGATGTAACCAAAAGACTCGAAGCCCTGTTCGATCTGGGTGACGGATGCCAGCTGGGGAAAGTCGTCTAACTGCACCGGTATACCTCTTGGGACAATGTGCATGGTTGCGCTGATGGGGCCTGGCTCGGGCGCTGTTCGCTAGCCGCCTGTGGCGTTCATGAAGCGCAGGATCTGGGGCTCACCCGTATGGTTGAAATGATGGCGCTCGGGCTTGATTGCCATGGCTTCCACGATCGCCATTTTCAGTGAATCCAGGGTGTAGTGCCGGTTGCGCAGTACGGCGCGCAGGTCCACCGAATGTTCATTGCCAAGGCAGAGCAGCAGGCGCCCTTCAGCGGTGACCCTTACCCGGTTGCACAGGTGGCAGAAATTTTCGCTGTGGGGTGAGATGAAGCCCAGGCGCGAGGCGCTGCCGGCCAGGCTGAAATAGCGCGCCGGGCCCTCGTCGCTGCCGGGGTTGCTCAGCGGATGCATGCTGTAACGCTGCCCGATGATGGCGCGCAACTCTGCGCTGCTGCAAAAACTCAGGGCGCGGTCGTGTTCCCTGATGCGGCCCAGCGGCATCTCCTCGATAAAGGCAATGTCGATACTGCGGGCGCAGGCGAAGTCCACGAGGTCCAGCACTTCATCCTCGTTGCGATGCTTGAGGATGACCGCGTTGATCCTGATGCGCTCAAAGCCCGCGGCGACCGCTGCGTCTATGCCCGCCAGCACCTGGTCGAGGTTGCCGTGGCGGGTGAGCTGGCGAAAACGGCGGGGCCGCAGGCTGTCCAGGCTGACGTTGATGCGCTTTACCCCGTAATCGCGCAGGCTGCTGGCCATTCGCTGCAGCTGCGAACCATTGGTGGTCAGCACCAGCTGGTTCAGCCCGGGGAGTTGGCCCAGGCGCTTCACCAGGCTCAGTATGTCATTGCGAATCAGCGGTTCACCCCCGGTGAGGCGAATCTTGCCGACACCCAGCTCGGTGAAAGCCTGCGCCAGCTGGAAATGCTCCTCAAGAGTGAGGACCTGGGGTTTGGGTACGAAGCTCATTTCCTCGGCCATGCAGTACACGCAGCGAAAATCACAGCGGTCCGTTACCGAGAGGCGAACATAGTCCACCCGGCGCCCGAAACGATCGATCAGTGTTGAGGGAATCTCATTCATGATGGCACGCAGTGTAATCCCTAAGCCCGCCCGACTCTAGCGCTCCGGTCCCTGTGCCAGGGTCCTGGGCGACGCGGGGTTTACACTGCTTCCCGGGTGAGACAGGATGTAACGCGGTGTCCGCGCGCAAGCGGGCGATGAAAGATACAGCGGGGGACCCGATACCATGCCTGCAGTGCGCGAGTTAGCCCTCTGGGCGGGACCACTGGCGGCTGCGCTTGCGGCTGCCGGCCTGGCTGCGGTCGGTCACGGCGGTGCGACGGCAGTGGTGGGTTTCGTGGCCACCCTCTGCGTGGTGTGGTGGGTGTTTGAACCGGTTCCAATACCTGTCACCTCCCTGTTGCCGCTGGCCGTGCTGCCCCTGCTGGGCGTGCTTACGCCCGAGGAGACCGCGCAGGCGTACGGTTCGCCCCTGATCCTGCTGTTGCTGGGTGGGTTTCTCCTGTCCAAGGCGATGGAGCACTCGGGCGCCCACCGGCGCATTGCGCTAGGTATGGTGCGACTGGTCGGGGCCAGCAGCGGCAGGCGCCTGGTGCTGGGTTTCATGAGTGCGTCGGCACTTCTTAGCATGTGGATATCCAATACCGCCACTGCCCTGATGCTGCTGCCGGTGGTTCTGGCGGTATTGGACGCCTCCCGCGACAAAGCGCAGCTGGCAGCCCCGCTGCTGCTGGGCGTTGCCTATGGCGCCAGCGTGGGCGGCCTTGGTACACCGATCGGTACGCCGCCCAACCTGATATTCATGCAGGTGTACCAGCAGACCACCGGTGAGACTGTCAGTTTTACCCGCTGGATGAGCTGGGGGGTGCCGGTCGTCGTGCTGATGGTGCCGGCCATGGCCATGATCCTGGCCCGCAACCTGCGCGGGCCTGTCAATGTCGATTTGCCCGATGTTGGTCGCTGGCGTCCTGAGGAGAAGCGGGTGATGGCGGTGTTCGCCCTCACGGCGCTCGCCTGGATAACCCGTGGCGAGCCCTTTGGCGGCTGGTCGAGCTTGCTGGGGCTGCCCCAGGCGAACGATGCCTCGGTCGCCCTTCTGGCAGTGCTGCTGATGTTCCTGCTGCCGGATGGGAGGGGGCAGCGCTTGCTGACCTGGGAGCGGGCCAGCACCATTCCGTGGGGCGTGTTGCTGCTTTTCTCCGGTGGAATCTGCCTGGCAGAGGGCTTCGTCAACTCGGGCCTGAGCGATTTGATCGGCCGCTGGCTTGCCGGCATGGCCGGTATCCCGGTGTTTGCCCTGGTGGTGCTGGTCTGTGTGGCGGTTACCCTGATGACGGAAGCCACCTCAAATACCGCCAGTGCGACCCTGTTGATGCCGGTGCTGGCTGCCGCTGCGATTGGGGGGGGTATTGCCCCGGAGTTGATTATGGTGCCTGCGGCGATGAGCGCCAGCTGCGCCTTCATGTTGCCGGTGGCCACCGCACCCAATACCGTGGTCTATGGAAGCGGCCTGGTCAGCACCGCAAGGATGGCGCGGGAGGGCGCCATGATGAACCTGGTGGGGGTGGTTGTCATCAGCGGCGTCTGCTACCTGGCCCTTGCCTGAGTCCCGCCGCGGCGGGACCGCGGGGCAGGGGTTTAACGATCGCCGGGGCTGCTTACAACAGCCCCATCATGGTGTCGGCGGAACTGACGTCCACGCCGGGGCCGGGTTCGACATTCAGGTGGGTGACCGTGCCGTTTTCTACAATCATGGCAAAGCGCTGGCTGCGGGTGCCCAGGCCGAAACCCCTGCCGTCTAGCTCCAGTCCCAGAGCCTTGGTGAAATCGCCGTTGCCGTCCGCCAGCATCAGCAGTTCCTCGGCATTCTGGGCCTTGCCCCAGGCGCCCATCACGAAAGCATCGTTGACGGACATGCAGACGATGGTGTCGACACCCTTGGCCTTGATCTTGTCGGCATTGACCACGTAGCCGGGCAGGTGGGTCACGCTGCAGCCAGGGGTGAAGGCCCCCGGGACCGCGAACAGCAGCACCTTCTTGCCGCCGAAAATCGCGTCTGTGCTTATATCGACAGGGCCTTTCTCGCCCATGGTTTTGAGGGTACAGCCTGGAATCTTGTCGCCGGCCTTGATGGTCATGTTACGCTCCTTGGTTAAGGGGTGGTTGGGTGACGGGGAATAATAGCAGATGGGCGACGCGATGCACTGTCCGTTGTGTGCCGGGGCGGCGCCAGCGCCATTTCACCAGGATCGACGCCGGCCCTATCTGCGCTGCGGCGACTGCGCCCTTATATTCGTGCCGCCCGAATTCTATCTGAATCCGCAGGCGGAGCGCGCGCAGTACGACCTGCACCAGAACCGGGTAGACGATCCGGCCTATCGGGCTTTTTTGTCTCGGCTGGCGCTGCCGCTGGCAGCGCGCCTGGCCCCCGGCGCCCGCGGCCTGGATTTTGGTTGCGGGCCCGGTCCCGCCCTGGCCTGCATGTTGCGCGAGGCCGGGTACGAAGTGAGTCTGTACGATCCTTTCTACCGGGCCGACCCGCAGGTGCTGAGCGGCCAGTACGATTTTATCAGCGCCACGGAGGTGGTCGAGCACCTGCATCACCCCGGGCGGGAACTGGCCCGCCTGTGGTCCCTGCTGGCCCCCGGGGGCTGGCTGGGCGTGATGACCAAGCTGGCGCGAGACCCCGCCGCATTTGCCGCCTGGCACTACAAGAATGACCCCACCCACGTGTGCTTTTTCAGCGCTGAGACCTGGCAGTGGTGGGCGCGGGAGCGGGGCGCAAGCCTCGAAATTCACGGTGCCGACGTCATCCTGCTGGGGCCCAAGACCAGTGCGAGCTAACCGGCTGCCTGCAGCAGCGTGGCATAGATGCTCTCACAGTCCCGGTAGAAGCTGAGCTCCTTGTCACCCAGGTAGGGGGCCACCATGGTGAGCAGCTGCAGCACGCCCTGGTGGATGGTGACCTCGGGCGAGCGGCCATCGTGGAGCAGTTGCTCGTAGTTGAACCAGAACGTGAGCGTGAGCGTCATGTTGTCGACCAGGCCCAGCAACAGCTGGTCCCTGGCGGCGATGATGTCCCGCCGCAGCAGGGTCTGGCAAATCGCGAACATGGCTGCGCGCTTGAGCTGGATAAGACGCTTGAAACTCCTGCGGATATCAGGGTAGCGCTGCAGGATATCGTCCAGGTTGTGGTAGAGAAAGCGGTACTGGTACATCTCTTCCATCACCACGTAGAGGTAGTACCAGTTATTCTCCACTGGACCTTTTTCACTGCTCAGCGGCTGCTCGATGGGTGCCGTCAGCGTACTGCCCAGGGCCAGCTCGTACTGCTGGAACAGCTCGGCGATGATCTGGTCCTTGCCCTTGAAGTGGTAGTAGAGATTGCCCGGACTGATGTCCATTTCGTTGGCAATGTCTATGGTGGTGGTGTGGGCTTCACCCTCGGCGTTGAAAAGTGCAAGGCTGGTTTCGAGAATCCGGTCCCTCGTTTTCATCGGGTGCAGCCATCAGGCTTTTTTGCCGCCCCCCGGCGCTCCCTTCTTGCGGCTGGGTTTCACCGTCGCCTTGCGGCCCGTCACCTTGGCAGTCGCGGGTCTGCGCTGGCCTGCTGGCTTCTCACTGACGCCCTGTTCCGCCAGGGCCCGGGACAGTTTATCGACTTTGCGACTCAGCTGGTCCACCTTTTTCTGCAGGGCCGCAATGTCCTCGATGCGCGCCGGTCGCTGCATGTGGAAATTCTCCCTGACGCGGTTTATGCGCTGCTCCACCGAACTTTTCGCGGCGGCGCTGGCTTCCAGGGCGCTGCGTGCATCCTCCTCCAGCGCGCTGCCGGCCTTGACCAGGTCGCGAAACAGCTTCGGCGGTTCCATGGCGCGCTCCAGTCGACCCTGGGCTTCGTCCACAGCTTTGCCATAGGCGCCAACCCCCGCCAGCCAGATGTTCTTGGCTATCTCGCTGGCCTTGTCGCTCACCTTGCTTTTTTCATCGCTCATACCGGCTGCCCTCTGTGTCGTTCACGCTGGTCGGGATAATGCGCTCAAGCAGCCATTTAAACAGATTGCCGGGCAAAAAAAAGGGGCCACAATGTGGCCCCCAAAAATTCCTCGAAAACGAGGATAAATGGTCCTGGATGGGTTCCGCTTACGCGGCGGTCTTGAAACCTACGTTCTCTTTCAGTTCAACAAGGCGCGCCTTGACCTTCTTCAGCTGCTTCTCCAGCTTCTTGCGGTCGGTCAGGCTGTCCAGCTCCAGCTTGGGCAGCTCGATTTCCTTGAGGGCAACCTTGGCGTCTTTCTCGACTTTCTGGCCGCGCTTGACCAGCTCCTTGTACAGCTTGTCAGCCTTCTTGCGGCGGGCTTCCAGCTGGTCCTGCATGTTGCCGAACTGCTCCTGGGCCTGGTCATATGCCTTACCGTAGAAGCCGAGGCTGGCCAGGAAAGCATTGCGCCCGGCTTCCTGCGCCTTTGCGGCGAATTCGGGAGCGGCTTTGCGCACAACCGGCTTGCCTTTGGCAGCGGTCTTGCGGGCGGTGACAGGCTTGCGCTTGGCAGCGACTTTGCGCTTGGCGGCGGCCTTGGGTGCTGTTCCAATTTTGGATGCTTCAGCCATGATTCAAATCCTCGATAGTGAATTTACTGGGGTGTTGCCACCAGTTCGGAGCGAGAATACGCAAATCAATTAGAATAAACATACTAGAAAGAGGCTTAATTTTGCCCCTGGGAGGCGATCCTCCAGGCATTTCAGCACTCACCGGCCACTAGCGGCGACGAATAGAGGCTCAGTGGAGAATCGGCGGGGACTGCGATTCCAGGATATCCTGCAGGTCGCCGCGCTGGTAGCGGTACTGCTGGTTGCAGAACTCGCAATCCATGGTGATATGGTCCATTTCCTGCAACAGGCTTTCGATCTCGGCTGCACCGATGGCGGCAAGCGCCCGCAGGGTGCGCTCCCTCGAGCAGCTGCAGCGGAACACCACGGGAGTCGGCGCATACAGGCGCACCGAATCCTGGTGATAGAGCCGGTATAGCAACTCCCGGCTGTCGAGCTCCAACAGTTCCTGCGCCCTGATGGTCGCGGCAAGGGCGCAGGCGTGCTCCCACTGCTGCTGGCGTAGCTCCGGGTCGGTAATCAATTGTGCCGGCAGCTGTTGCAGCAGAAGTCCTCGGGCGCGCTGCCCCTCGGCCACCAGCCAGAGGCGCGTCCCCAGTTGTTCAGACTGTTCGAAGTAGGCGTCGAGGCTGTGGGCCAGCGAGTCGCCGCTTAGCGGCACTATCCCCTGGTAGCGCGTGCCCTTGCTCGGATCGACCGTTATGGCCAGCGAGCCCTTGCCCAGCAATTGCCCGAAGTCATTTGCCGTCGCATGATCGGCGCCCCGGGCGATGCCGCGCACTTCCCCCGTACTGCTGCACTCCGCCATCAACAGGGGTATCTGCCCTTCGGAGCGTGCCTGCAGCACGAGCTTGCCGTCAAACTTGAGAATGCCCCGCAGCAGCACAGCCGCCGCCAGTAACTCACCCAGCAGTCGGCCGACCCCAGGTGCATACTGGTGCACCGCAAGGATGTCGCCGAAGGCGCTATCCAGCTGCACGCACTCGCCGCGAATATCCGTCCCATCGAAAAGAAAGCGCCGGGCCTGGTCGCCAGCGGGCAGCGTGGGAATGTCGGTAGAGTCGTCCATCGGGCGTGATTGTAAGCCAATAAGTGTGCCGCTGGCTGCATGGCTGAACTGTTTTGGCTGTCCCCGCGTATTATCAGCGGTTAATTCACAGTAGAGTAATCGCCAGCGATTGCCGCGGGGAGCGACCTTCGGCAGCAATACAGGAGAGACCTTATGAAGTTCAGTTACCAGGTGGGTATGTGCGAAGCCGACCACTACCTGCCCCTTGCCAAGGCCGCGGAGGCTGCCGGATACCACGGTATCAGCGTGCCCGACAGCATCTGCTACCCGC
>JBFZEF010000057.1:0-2919 GCA_041307045.1 Halioglobus sp. | reverse complement strand
CCTGTTGCGCCTGCCCCATCGCCGGCCCCAGCAAGGGTGAGGCCGCAATTGCGGCCAGCAGTCTGCGGCGGGTGATATTCGGTGTTTTTGGCATCTCGATCTTCCTTTTCAAACGGGGAGGTGCATGAACTGGATCGCCTCATGGAATTGATACCCACGTGACCTATTCCATGACTGAGCGCCGAGTCCTTGCTGGGTTCCCTGATGCAATGCCGCGTCTGCCTGAGTTTGGCAATTGCTCAGGTATCGTGGCGATAGACACTTGCCGCGAAGCACTGAACAATAACAAGCGACCCGGCCAAATCCAGAAACCCTTCCATCATGCCAGCCCGACTCCGCGCCGTTCAAGCCGACATCACCCGCCTCGCGGTTGATGCGATCGTCAACGCCGCCAATGCGTCGCTCTTGGGCGGCGGCGGTGTGGATGGTGCGATCCATCGTGCCGCCGGCCCCGAGTTGCTGGCGGCATGCCGCATGCTTAGCGGCTGCCAGACCGGCGACGCCAAGCTTACCCGGGGCTACCGACTCCCCGCCCGCTTCGTCATTCACACGGTCGGCCCAGTCTGGCAGGGTGGCGATCGGGGCGAACCGGAGTTGCTGGCATCCTGCTACCGCCGCTCGCTCAAGCTTGCGGCTGAAAACGGCATTCGTACCCTGGCGTTTCCGGGCATCAGCACCGGGGTTTACGGTTATCCGGTCGAACCTGCTGCCAGGGTGGCGGTGTCGACGGTGCGCTCCACCGTGCGCAATTTCCCGGATATCGAGGAGGTCGTTTTCTGCTGCTTTTCAGTAGCAGCCCTGGCCGTCTATCAAGCGCTGCTTGAGCATGTGGACAAACCCTGAGGTGCCACCATGATCCAACTTCCCAACGCATTGAAGGCCTGGGGAACACCTGAATTCGAGGCGGTTCTCAAGCAGGAAATCGAACGACTGGATGCCGGCTGCCTGCCGCTGCAGCAGGGGCTGTCTGTCAGCAGTTATGTGACCGACCGACCGTTCCAGGCCAGGATCATCGCGGCCAGCGAGGTAAATGGCCTGATCCGGGTGAAAGCGGGGATTTTCTATACGGGTGTGATCGCCGGCTGCAGTTGCGCGGACGACCCGACGCCGATCGACGAACTAAACGAATACTGCGTGCTACAGTTTTGCATCGACAAATTGACGGCCGACACCACGGTGGAACTGCTCGCGGAATAGACTGGCGGAATCCGCACCATCCAATCAAACGCCGCGTGTACCCTGCCCTGATTGCACAGGTCATTTTGCTTCTGAGTGCATTTTTGCCAACCCCTGCATCGAGCCGACATGAACACCGCCCTGCTGATTCTCAACGCCGGCTCTTCCAGCCTCAAATTTGCGGTCTATCAGACCGCCCCGACAGGCGAACTGCAAGCTGCGTATCGTGGCCTCATCGAAGAAATCGGACGGGATGGACGCTTCCAGGTATTTCAGACGCCCGAGGCCAGTGACCCGATCGATCAGGGCCTTGCAGCTGCCAACCACGAGCAGGCCCTGCAGCATCTGCTGGACTGGCTGGAAACCCGTCACCCCGGCCTGGAATTCCGCGCAGCCGGGCATCGCGTGGTGCATGGCGGTGCCGATTACATCCGTCCGGTGCGGGTTGACGATGCGGTGCTGGCGGACCTGGAAAAACTCATCCCGCTGAGTCCCCTGCACCAGCCCCACAACCTGGCAGGCATCCGCGCATTGGCCAAACTGCGTCCAGGCTTACCGCAGGTTGCCTGCTTCGATACCGCCTTCCACCACACCCTGCCGCCGCGTGCCCGGCACTTGGCCCTGCCGCGCGAGTTCGGCGAGCGCGGGATCTGCCGCTACGGCTTTCATGGACTTTCCTACGAGTACATTGCCAGCGTGCTGCCGGATTATCTGGGTGTCGCCGCCGAGGGCCGGGTGGTGGTCGCGCACCTGGGCAATGGCGCCAGCCTGTGTGCCATGCAGCAGCGGCGCAGCGTGGAAACCTCGATGAGTTTCACGCCGCTTGACGGCATTCCCATGGGCAGCCGTTGTGGTGCACTCGACCCCGGTGTGCTGCTCTACCTGCTGCGCGAGGAGCACATGAGCCTGGCACAACTCGATCACCTGCTGCACCACCGTAGCGGCCTGCTTGGGGTGTCCGGCATCAGTGGCGATGTACGCGAGTTGCAGGCCAGCAATGATCCCCGCGCCACTGAAGCCCTTGATCTATTCGCCTACCGGACCAGCCAGGCCATCGCCAGCCATGCCGTTGCGCTGGAAGGAATCGACGCCCTGGTTTTTACCGCAGGCATCGGCGAGCACGCCGCCGCAGTGCGCACTGCGATCTGCCGTCGTCTGGCCTGGCTCGGCCTCGATTTGGACGAGACCGCCAACGGGCGGCACGGCCCCTGTATCAGCCATCCGCACAGCCGCATCTCCGCCTGGGTCATCCCGACCAATGAGGAATACGTGATCGCTCGTCATGCCTGGGCGCTGACGGCGGGTGAACCGCTCCCGCAAGCGGACTGAACACGCTTGAGGAAGCCTCCGGATCAGGCTGCCTCGCGCTGACCGGCTTCCTCCGACAGGGTGTAGCGGGCCAGGACGCGAAGTTCGTCGTCGAATTCGTAGACCAGCGGCACGCCAGTGGGAATGGTCAGCGCCTCGATTTCGGCGACGGACAGGCCATCGAGATGCTTGACGAGCGCGCGCAGGCTGTTGCCGTGGGCGGCGATGAGCAGGGTTTTT
The DNA here is from genome assembly GCA_041307045.1 of Halioglobus sp. Classification (GTDB taxonomy): domain Bacteria; phylum Pseudomonadota; class Gammaproteobacteria; order Pseudomonadales; family Halieaceae; genus JARRPM01. The sequence goes on along the minus strand of JBFZEF010000057.1, from coordinate 195 downwards.
CCGGCCTGCATGTCCGGCAGGATGGACTCGTACCAGAGTTCCAGCACGCGCAGCAGCGTGTCGTCGAGCGACTCGCCGGTCGGCAGACGCCCGGGCGGCAGGCTGCGGTAACGCAGGTCGTAACGTGGGTGGCGCGGATCGGAAGCATGGAGCGCTGGCGGCCTGACATCGAAGCTGCAGATCGGAAGAGCACAC
>JBFZEF010000053.1:0-7415 GCA_041307045.1 Halioglobus sp. | reverse complement strand
GTGCAAAGCGCCAAGGGTGAGCAGTTCACCATCAACTTCATGAAAGACTATATCAATGCCACCAACCGCCGCGATGCCAAGGGCAGTCTGGATGGCGATACCTGGACAGTGACGATTGACGGCGCCGAGATCTACGACGTGCCGCTGGCCTTCATCGAGGGAGGCTGAGTAGAGGTCGTGCCGGGACCTGCACAATTATCGATAAATCTCTCGAGGCTCCCTTCTGGTGCTATTTCACCGACCACATCCCATGTGCTTTCTTCGAGCAGAGCCGCGAGGCCGGCTCTGTCAGGGCGCCCCCAGGGGAGCGCCATAAAGGGCGACACGCTGCCCCCGCCCAACTGGGCTACTGACAGACCTAGTATTTGTCGACACCCACCAATTTGCCTTCCGCGGAGAACGTGCAGACAAACACCTGTGGGCTGGGTTGAGCCTCATACTGTCCCCAGACGGAGTACATGCCCTTGTCCTTTACCGCTTCCTGTGTGGTGATGCGGTTGGGCTTCTGATTGTACTTGGCGGAGGCTTCACCGGCACAGTACCGCGCCATGTCCTTCACCGCGATGTGTCCACTCGAGGCAGCTGGCGCCTCAGAGGTGTTTTTATTGAAAGTGACGACAATTTTCTTTTCGTCCCACTTGTATACATGCGAGCCGCCGTCGCCCTGTTCCCGCACCACCTTGTGATCTTCCTGGTCCCTGAAATGGTCCGGTTTATTGCCGGGAGTGAGGCTAAAAGTCTTGCCGTTACTCAGCCCGATATCGACATAGCCCTGGCGCTGGGAAAAGGAACAGGGGCCTGATCGATCCTTTTTCTTGTCACCGTGGCTGTAGAATTCGCAGGTCGCGTCTGCTGTGTCGGCCCAGGCCAACTGGGTGAGAGCGCAGCTGCTTGCCATTACAACCGATGCTGCTATCCCTATGAATTTTTTCATTTTATTCCTCCAGAATTATGTTGCCTTTACGTGGCGCGAGTGCGGATTCGCAGCCGTTGCACGCAAACCGTGGTGAAGTATTTATCAGGCTCTAATTGCATGCAAGAAAATGATTCTGTCGAGCTTCTGTCCGGGAAATTCATGTCCTCAAACCCGACCAGGAAGTGAGATGGCCAAAACGGGGAAGATGGAAGAGTGCCTGGCCTTGCAGGCACGATTGGCCTTTTCGCCAAGGCGGTCGCGTGAAAAAGCGGCACTTCGGGATATGTGTCACTCTGCCCACCCCAGCACATCGCGCATAATCGACCAGCGCGGTTTGGACTCGGCCAGGCCCTCGCCACGCACCCAGTAATTGTAGGGCGCCCGGATCTGGCCAGCGCTGTCGGCGAACACTACCCACTCGTTGACCATTTCCACCAGTTCCCCGGCATCCCTGGCCATGCCGAAGGCCGAGGGTATGTGCACGGGGTTGGGCTGGGGCACCACGACGGTGTAGTCCGGGTACAACAGGGTCCAGCCCGAGGCATTCTCCGCCGGCATCAGGAAGGCATCCACCTCCGGGTGGAGCCCCTGGAAGAACGGCTGCCAGTGCGCGATTTCCACGAACTCGGCATCACTGTCCCCGAAATAAAGCTCGATGGAGGTCTGCATCTGGCTGGTGTCCAGCGGTACACCAATCCTGAGCCCGCGACCTTCACGCAGGGTCTGCACGCTGCTGAATTCGTGCCGGCGCTCATCTTTCACCGCCAGGCCGACGGTGCCGTTCATATACGGGGTCGAGAGGCGCATGGAAGAGAACCAGTAGGGGCGGTACCAGACCCCCGGCATGACATCGATCACCCCGTCGCGCAACAGCCCGGGTACGTCCGGCCAGCTGACAGGGACGAATTCCGCCTTCAGCTGCAGCGCCTGGGCCAGCATCTGGCCCAGTGCCACATCAAATCCCACAAGTTCGCCCTCGGAGTTGAAAAAACTCATCGGCAGGTTGTCCGGGTCGAAGCCTATGCGCAGTGAGCCGCGGCTGGCGATTCGCTCCCAGGCGGAGAGCCCGGCGGCGCCCTTGTCCGCCGGCGCCGGCAACTTGCGGTGGACGATGGTATCGGTCGCCAGATCAGACCGGTGCATCTGCCTGACCGCTTTATCCATCGTATAGGTGGTGTCAACAAACGACACCAGCAGCAGCCGGACCAGCAGGGCGACCAGCAGCGTGCCAGCGGCGATCGCGACAACGGTGCGCAGCAGGCGGCGCCGATCGAGAACCAGAAAGCCGCCCGTGGCCGCGGCGCCCAGCAGCGCAATTGCGATCAGGTTCACCGCGGTCACCAGCGAGTCAAATTTCCCTGTGATGATCGTGGTGGGGATGTAAAGCTGGAACAGGTCCTGCGGCAGGCCGAACATATCCAGCAGGAAAGGGAGCGCAACCTGGGCCTTGGCGAAGTAGGTCGGTATACCAACGCTGAACAGCTGGGCATAGTCTCCCGCCGGCAGCGGGGCGCCGCTGAACCAGGCGGCAAAGGGTACGAACAGCAGTGTCAGCAACTTGCCGGCGTTGGGGAAATTGAACATTATCGGGATCAGTACTTCGGTGGCGGAGTCTGTCCTTCTGTCGAGCAACTGGTGGCGGGCCAATAATTCCTTGCAGCGTTCGACCAGCACTGGCAGCACAATAAACGCGCTGTTGGCGATAAAGGCTGTGAGCAGTGCATCCCGGGCGATACCCGACACCTCCTTGTAACGGAAGGGGGTCACCGCGGTTACCAGCAATGGCAGTATCCAGAAGGCGAGTAGCAGCGCGCCCGCTGAAAATACGATGAGGTACACTTCCAGCTTTTCCAGGGTCTGTGGCTGCAGGGTGCCGGCCGCGACTGCAGCGATAGCGAAGACGCCAATGGGGGTAAGGTCGATCACAAAAGTGGCTATACGCACAATGGCGGCGTTCAGCACCCGCAGGGGAGCCAGCAGGGTCTCCTTGTCCTTGAGACCGATCAGCCCGATTCCCATCAGGCAGCTGAACAGCACCACAGCAGGTATGACATTGCGCGCCAGCGAGTCAAAGAGGTTGTGGGGGAAGTACAGGTCGGTAAGCGAGAGTGATTGCGCCGGCTGGATCAGCGCGTCGCTGTAGAATGAAGCGGTTTCATACGGCGGAAATGTCAGCGGCAGCACGGCGATGACAAGACAGGCAGCTACCCACACCACCAACAGGATTGCACCGCCGCGCAGCGCCAGGCGCCGGGCATCGGCGGCGTCGAGCTGGCCAATGGCGATCATCAGGGAGGTGATCAGGTAGGGCAATACCGGCACCTGCATGAGGCGGATATAAACATCCGCCAGCGGTTGCAGCCCCGCGGCCGACTCGCCGAAAAACAGCCCGGCGAACAAGCCCAGTGCCAGCCCCAGGACTATGCGGGCGGACAGGCTCAGGCGCGACCAGCGCGACAGAATTGGCGGCATTGCGGCAGTCGCCGTCATTTGCCCTGCGGGTCCCGGCTTTCCCGCCACTCGATGAAGCCGACCGCGTCCGGCGACGTCGTGGTGGTTCCGCTGAGCAGCGCCACCAGGCGCAGGCCGTCGGTGAAGTAGGGGTCATCACTGAGATTGGTGTGTGGGTTGTCGGCCGAGGCCGGCTCGATACCACGGACAAAGCCAAACCGTTTTACCACGCCGGCGACCAGGAGACTTTGCAATACATGCTCCCTGGCCTCATCGACGTTAGGGTCAATGACATGGGTGGTAAGGCTGCCGCTGGAGGTGCTCGCCTTGATATTGATGTCACGGCTTACCTGCCCGACCCAGACCGACTTGCCCTGGAACCGAAACGGGGCCAGCCAGAGGCGGAGATGGTTGCGCTGCAGGATGGTACTGCGCGCGCGCTGCAAAGCCAGGTCCTGGGGGCGGTTCATGAAATACAGTGGGCTGACCGGTGCTACCGGGTAAGCCGCCCCGGACAGTGCGGCCCCTACCATCCGACTGACGGTGGCGGAGTTGATGACGTGGGTATACGACCACTGGGCGCGGCTCATCGATGCCAGGATGTCTTTGGCGCTGCCGATCAGGACGAGGTTCAGTGGATCTCCCTCGGCCCGGCCCTCTCCGTCCGCCGCGCAGCAGGGCAGGGCAATAAGCTCCTGGCGCAGCTGATCCAAAGTCAGGTCGGGCAGCTCGGCACCGGCATAAATCGCACTGGGATGCAGTCTCTCGAAGTCGAAATCGCCGTCCCGCAGGGTGACTGCGAAGCCAAAATTCGTCACCTGCTGAGTGCCCACCAGCGACACTGAGAGGTAGCGGCCCCCTTCGTGCCTGGGGGCCAGTACATAGCCTTCGCTCACAGCGCCGGCGGAGGTTTTCAGCGGCATCGCCAGGTCGCGCATACGCTGGGTGAGCAAGCTCTTGTCTTGTCCGGAAAGTATCGGATAAAACAGCACCGCCGCCTCATTGGGCGCGAAGTAATTCGGGTCGAGCGCAGAGACCATCAGCCAGCGCCCATGCTCAGTCGCATTCTCGATCCGCAGCCAGATAGCCTGCAAGCCCACGCTGGCAAGGTCCACGCCGTACAATCGCCGCGCCTGTTCATCCTCGAGAATCCCCGCCGTCACCGTAAGGCCACGCTCGGTCTGGGTCTGGATATTGTCGGGCTCCGGCCGGTTCTGGAGTGATTCGGGTGAATATGACGCACAGCCGCTGAGCAAGAGCAGCAGACCGGCGAGCAGCCAGTTGCGCAGGCATGGTAGAGAGCACCTGCACGGCCCGAGCCGGTGTTGCGCCGCCTGCATTTCGGCGACAGTGATCATCCTGTGGGTTCCTGGTGCGCGCTTTCCAGGTCGGCGACAATGAAATCGATCATCGCCTGCCACAGGACTTCCCTGGGATAGTGATTCTGGCTCACCACTGTCGCGCCAAGCAGGGGGCTGGAGCGCGCCACCGGCAGGGTAATAGCCCAGTGGTCGGCATTGGCATAGCCGAGCAGGGTACTGCCTGGAATGAGCGCGTCATAAAAGAGGACATTGCTGTCATTCAGCGGATGTATTTCGGCCAGGGCCGCATAGCCCGGCAGGAGGATTGTCGACACCCTGTCCTGCTGCGGCAGCGCAACCATGGAATAGCTGTGCACTGCGCCGGGCAGCGAGTGCCGGGCGAGCCAGGCCTGGCGGACATCGGTGCGCAGGCTCTCCACCGCGCCGTCATCACCCACGTCGCACTGCGCGCCCGGGGCAAAGCGAATCAGGTCGAGAGCGCCCTGGGATCCCTGGTCGGCCAGCGGGGAGCCGCCGATGCTGCCAGCCACGCTCAGAATGGCCGCCACCTGGCGGGTAGCCGCCTCGTTGCGTGCGACGGCCTCGAGAATGTCGACAGCCCCTTTGGAATATCCGACCAGGATGATTGGCCGCATATCGTCGGCTGCCTGGATCTCGCCGAGCTGGCGAATGACTTCAGAGGCATTGTGCCCCGAGCCGGACAGGGCATCGACATGCAGCAGCGTCACATCGTAGCCCAGGGATGCCAGGTGATGGTGCGGCAGCTTGTCGACATCGACAAAGCCCTGCAGGCAATCCCAGCCGATACCCAGGACGACGGCCACACGGTAGCGCTGGCGGGGCAGGGTTTGTGGGTCAATTCGAATGCCGGAGTCCGCCTCACCCGCCAGTTGTACCAGGGCATCGGCGCAGGGCCTGGGTTCTGGCAGTGACGCACCTTCTGCGGCGGTCAACTGGCAGAAATAAGCGCGAAACGCCGCTCTTTCGTCAGCGATCGCCGCCCTGGAAGCGGGAACCATGACAAGGGGCTGTTGCTGCCGGATGGGATAGTTCGACGGCCCGCTGGCGCAGGCGCCGAGCGCCAACACGGCGGCCGCGATCAGTAGGCCTCCCGGGCCCCGGCTGCACGCGCGGCGGCGCGCAAAGGCCCGGCTGCCTGTCACGACCGGCACCGAGCAGGCGCATGCTTGTGCGAAGCGTGCATTGAGAAACTCACATCGATCCTGGCGGCAGGTCCAGTGTCACAGGCTGTTATGGGCAGCCAGTGTATTTTAGCTGCACCTCAATTAGAAGCGATGCCGCTCAACCCGCTGCGCGCGCGGTAACGATCGCCCGTCGGGGCGCCGGGTAACCCTCGACGGTTTTGCTGCGGTCCGCCGGGTCGAGGAAATCCGCCAGCGACTGGAATCGCATCCAGTCGGTGGAGCGCTGCTCGTCGGTCGAGGTTACGCTCACATCCACCAGGCGGCAGTCGACAAAACCCGTTTTGCGCAACCACCCCAGCAGGGTGTCGCAGGCCGGCAGGAACCAGACATTGCCCATGCGGGCATAGCGCCCTGCGGGTACCAGGCTCGTCCCCGGGCCGCCCTCGATCACCAGGGTCTCCAGCACCAGCTGGCCGCCGGGGCGCAGGCAGTCGCGCAGCTCCAGCAGGTGGTCCATGGGCGAGCGCCGGTGGTACAGCACCCCCATGGAGAATACGGAGTCAAAGGCCTGCAGTTTGGGCGGCAGCTGCTCGATTCCCAGCGGTAACACCCAGACCTCGTCCCGCTGCAGGTACTTGCGCAGGGCCCAGTACTGCAGCACGAACAGCGGCGTGGGGTCGATGCCGATCACCTCGACGGCGCCGGCACCCAGCATGCGCCAGCAGTGGTAGCCGCTGCCACAGCCCACGTCGAGCACCCGCCGTCCTGCGAGGTCATCGATGGCCTGGGCCAGGCGGTCCCACTTCCAGTCCGAGCGCCACTCGGTGTCGATGTGTACACCGAATAATTCAAACGGGCCCTTGCGCCAGGGGTGCAATCCCTGCAGCGCGCTGCGCAGCTGCTCGACAAGTGCCGGGTTCAGCGCCCTGGCGCTGCCGGCCCCGACGCGGGAGTCATCGAGCCGGATGTGATCCACGGGCAGATCGGGCAGCTGCCGCAGCACCTCGAGCCAGCGCGAGAGGTCGCCGTAGCGCTGCGGCGACAGGCCCTGGGCAAGCTGGTCGGGAAGCAACCGGGCCCAGGCGTCCAGGTCGCCGCCCAGCCAGCGCTCTATGAGGGGCTGGTAGTCGATCACTTGAGGGCGATAAGTGAGGCGAAATTAAAACACTGGAACCAGACATCGCAGCTGCTGAAGCCGGCCTCGCTGATGCGCTGGCGGTGGCGTGCCAGGGTTTCGGGCAGTAGCACATGCTCGATCGCCTGGCGCTTGCGGGCGACTTCCAGCTCGCTATAGCCGTTGGCACGCTTGAACTGGTGGTGCAGGTCGATATTCAGCTCATCCAGGTGCGGGTCCTCAAAGCTGACCTTCTCCGACAACACCATGATGCCCCCCGGCAGCAGGCCCCGGTAAATCCGCGCCAGCACCGCGTTCCGCTCTTCCCGGGGTATGAACTGCAGGGTGAAGTTCAACACCACCACGGAGGCATTCTCTATGGCCACATCCTGCAGCTTGCCGCACACCAGTTCCACCGGCGTGTGGTGGGTGTCGGTGTCGATGATGCTGCGGCAGCGCTCCAGCAT
>JBFZEF010000051.1:0-14271 GCA_041307045.1 Halioglobus sp. | reverse complement strand
ATCGCCCTCTGTCGCAAGCACGGGTTACAAATGGTGTCCCAGGCAGGGCACCCCGTCTAGGCGCGCTGCAATATTGTCACGGCGCCTTGCAATAACAGCTTCCAGCAAATGTCCTTGCCTTCGACCGCGCCATTGCTGAAACTGGGCATTTCCCCCGCCAGGAGGCCCCATGCGTTATCTTGTATCTGCGATGCTGCTGGTAGTCGCGGTCATTCATTTGCTGCCACTATCAGGCGTACCTGGTGGCGAGCGCCTGGCTAGCCTTTATGGAATTTCCGTCAACGAGCCGAACCTCGCCATCCTCATGCGCCATCGCGCGGTCCTCTTTGGCCTCCTCGGGTTGTTCTTGCTTTACGCCGCCTTTAATCCCGCGCTTCAGACACTTGCGTTTATTGCCGGCTTTATCAGTGTTGTCTCTTTCCTCTGGCTTGCCTGGTCTGTCGGTGGTTACAACGCACAGGTCGCGCGCGTCGTCATTGCCGACATCGTTGCCCTGGCCTGTCTTGTTGTCGGTGTCGCAGGGCGTGTGTATGTACAGTACCGGAGCTAACGAATCGTTGTGTTCTGCCTCGCTGGAAACACTTTTTGATTGATCCGGTGCTGCCGGTACTTGGCGCAATGCAACGGGACTGCATCGTCCCGGCGCGGGGCCTGTACAAATGTGCGCGCGCAGAGCAGGATTGATCCCGCACCTTACAATGACCAGGCAGGCGCCGACCCATGACCGAGAAACAGCGATTTCCCTTCCCCAGTGCGGCCCAGGACGCGGAGGTCGCGTGTTCGGTGACCGGCACAGCCCAGACCTGCTCCGACGCCTACCGCCTGGCGTACACCGACACCGACTTCCTGCTGCGAGAGGAGTTGCGCCCCGTGCGCCTGCAGTTGGAGCTGCTCAAGCCTGAGCTGGTGCAGGCGGACGAGGGCATCACCTCGACCGTGGTTGTGTTCGGCAGCGCCCGCACACCCGAGCCGCAGGTCGCGGCCGAGTTATTGCGGCGGGCGGAGTCGGCGGCGCAAGCCGCACCGGGCGACAGCCTGTTGCAACGCAAGCTCGCCATCGCCGGGCGGGTGGCGGCCAATAGCCGCTACTACGATGAGGCCCGCAAGCTGGGTGAACTGATCACCCGCGCGACCCTGTCATCGAACAGCTGTGACCTGGTGGTGATCACCGGGGGCGGACCGGGAATAATGGAGGCGGCCAACCGCGGCGCCGCGGACGCGGGCGGCAAGAGTATCGGCCTGAATATCGTGCTGCCCTCCGAGCAGCGGCCCAATCCCTATATAAGCCCGGAGCTGTGCTTTCAGTTCCACTACTTCGCGATCCGCAAGATGCACTTCCTCAAGCGGGCGAGGGCGCTGGTGGCATGCCCGGGTGGTTTCGGGACCCTGGATGAGTTGTTCGAAACCCTGACCCTGATCCAGACCGGTAAAATCCACCGGGTGCCCGTATTGCTGATGGGGTCCAGTTACTGGCGCCGCATTATCGATTTCAACGCCCTCGTGGACGAGGGTGTGATCAGCGAGGAGGACCTGGATATTTTTGAGTTCGTGGAGACGGCCGAGGAGGCCTGGGCGGTGATCAGGGCGGCCTATGATTTCCAGGCGCCCGCTTGCCCGGCGGTAAATTAGCCGTATGCTTGCCCTTTTCCTGACCTGCCCGGTATCCCCAAACCCATGAGAGCCCTGGCCACTGTCACCTCGCTGCTGATGTCGACCGCGCTGCTGCTCATCGCCCATGGCATGCAGCTCACCCTGCTGCCCCTGCGGGCCAGTGCCAATGGCCTGTCGGATTTCATGATAGGTATCAGCGCCTCCTGTTATTTCCTCGGTTTTATCGTGGGGTGCATCGGGGTGCCTGCCACCATCGCCAGGGTGGGGCATATCCGCAGCTTCGCGGTACTCACCGCGGTCATGACCAGCGCGATCCTCTGTGTCGAGATGCTCGACGACTGGCAGTACCTGCTGCTGTTGCGCTTCCTCACCGGCGTGGCGATCGCCGGCCTGTATACCGTGATCGAGAGCTGGCTCAACAGCCAGGCAACAGCTCATACCCGGGGGCGGATCCTGTCGATCTATACCTTCATCCTGTTGCTGTCGATGGCCCTCGGCCAGGCCCTGATCAACGTCGGACCGATAGAATCCGCCACGCCCTTTACCCTGGCCGCGGTATTTATGGTGCTGGCCATCGTGCCGGTCGGCCTGACCCGCAAGCTGGCACCGGCACCGGTGGAAGCCACCCGGGTCAGCTTCAGCCTGCTCTACCGCCGTTCCCGCTCCGCCTTCGCCGGCGCCCTGGCGTCGGGCCTGGTGGTGGGCAGCTTCTGGTCCCTCGGCGCGGTGTTCGCCCGCGCCAGCGGCGGGTCCCAGAGTGATATCAGCTGGTTTATCAGCACCGCCATCCTCGGGGGCGCCCTGTTGCAGTACCCCATCGGCCTGGTGTCGGACCGCATCGATCGGCGCAGGGTGCTGCTCTACCTCTGCCTTGGCGGTGCGCTCACCTGCGGCGCGGTGGCGGCCAGTACCGGGTCGTCCTGGCATCTGCCGGCGGTGTTCCTGTTCGGGGCGATGGTCATGCCCATGTACGGCATGGCCTTGGCGATTGCGGCGGACGTATCGGAAGGTTCGGAATTTGTGCAGATCGGCACCTCGGTGCTGCTGTTGAACGCGATCGGGGGGGTATCCGCCCCGCTGCTGTTGGGCAAACTCATGAGCCTGCTGGGCGCGCCGGCGCTGTTCTGGTCCCTGGCGGTGATTTGCCTGCTCTTTATGGCGTACATCGGCTTCCAGGTTCGCAGCACCCAGAGAATATCGGTCGCCCAGCAGCTGCCCTTTGCGGTGTCGGCATCCGAGGTCGCCCCGGCCAGTTTCGACCTCGACCCGCGCGGCCCGGAGCACACCCCGACCGTCAGCGCCCCGCCCGGGGCAGTGCGCTGACGGGCCTGCCCGCGCGCTTTTGGCCCTCATGTCGCGCGCCCATGATCGACGCCTGTCCCGCCCCGCCCATTTGAAGCTATCGGGCACGCGCTATCTCCTCTACATGGTGCTGCTGTTTCTGCTGGCCCTGCTGCCGCGCCTGTACAGCGCGCTGCAGCTGGGCTGGAGCTGGGATTACCCCGGCAGTTTCACCCTGGTGAACTTCGATGAGGGCGGCTCCTGCCGGGCCGCCCTGGACGGCTTTGGCTACTCGACATTCATCGGGCGCCAGACGATTGCCCTGGCGGACCTGCTCGGGGTCGGGCCCCCCGTCGGTATTGCGGGTGACGATCGGGCTGTAAAGGCTTACTGCCACAGCAGCGCCCACATCCTGGTGGCGCGGGGCCACTCGGCGGTTGCCGGGGCGCTTACCGCTGTCGCGATTGCCGTTATCGGCCTGCTGCTGGTGCCGGCACAGCCCGCCGTGGGGTGGACGGCCGGTGCGCTGATCGCCCTGTCGGGTTTTCATATCAGCGAGTCCCACAGCGGGACGGTGGATGCGCCCTCGGTGTTTTTCATCTACAGCTTCCTGGCGCTGATGGTGTACTGCATCAGCCGGGAGCGGCGCGCCCTGCTGCTGGCCAGTCCCCTGCTGCTGGTGCCGGCGGTCTGGGCCAAGTACTGGGTATTCGCCCTGTTCGCCTATGTCGCGCTGACGCCGCTGCGGGCCTGGCGCTACATCAGCCACGGCATGAGCCCGGCGCGGATCGCCCTGGTGGTGCTGGCCACCGCGGTGTTGCTCGGCCTGCTCACCAACACGGATTTCCAGCAGGCCGGATACTATCCCCTGCTGGCCCTGTGGTACCTGGTGATTCCCTGGCGCGCCATCAGGCGGCCGATGGTTGTGTGCTGGTTGCTGTTGCCGCCGTTGCTGTGGCTGCTGTGTCGCATCGAACCGGTGGCCCAGTACACCACGGGTGGAATGACCAGCGCCTTTGGCACGGGTTACGCCGCCATCGGCTGGCACAAGTGGCTGCGCAACCTGCTGAACCTGCCCCTGGTGCTGATGGTGGGCCTCGGCCTGCCCGCGTGTATCTTCATCCCCGCCGGGTTGCGCGCGCTGGCGCGGGAGCGCAGGTCGATCCGGGCCTGGCTGTGCCTGGCACCCGTGCCGGCCTTTGCCCTGTTCATGGTGTTTCTCTCACCAGTGACCTACTACCGCCACTACCTGCCCCTGCTACCGGCCGCGGCCCTGCTGGCGGCGCTGGGCCTGTTCGCCACGCGCCGGGTGTGGCGGCCCTGGTTTATGGCGGTTTTTTTCCTCTGGCCGGCCCTGCTGGCGGTGGACCTGGTGGGGGACTACCACCAGGACCCGAGGATCGCGCTGCGCCAGTGGTTCAGCGAACACCCCGGTGCCCCGGTGTTCTACAGCTACTACGTGAACCCGCCGCCGGCGGCCATTGGCGGCCTGTTCCGGCCGGAGTACGCCGCCGGCGATGCCGCTCCATTGCGGCAGGCCCGGTACCTGATACTGAGTGAAAACTGGTATGACACGGCCTTTGCCAACGAACTCAACGGGCCGCTGGTGGATGACCTCTCGATGCTGGTAAAAACCCGGCCGCAGTACGCCCGTTTCTACCGGGATGCGCTGGCCGGTCGCCATCCCCACCTGGTCGAGGAAACGTCGATCCCGGTGCACAATTTCATGCCCGAGCTGCTACTGCACCGGTGGCTGTACGGCACCTTCCAGTTGTTTGTCGGCGACCTGAGGATCTTCCGCGTGCGGCCGGATTCAGGAGGAGATTGAGCATGGATCTCAGGACGGAACTGGGCCTGATCGAACGTGTTCTTGACAATATCGCTAACAATACTTTCGACATGGCCGATCGCGGCGGGACGGCCCCTTTTACGTGCTATCTTTCGCCCGGGCGTCTCGAAGCCGAGAAAACCAGCCTGTTATGGCGCTTTCCGATCGGGCTTGCCCATATCGATATGCTCCGGAACCCGGGTGACTATGTGCTGCGCGAGGTCGCCGGTCGAGGACGAAAAGGCGGAACGCTACTGGCGCGCGAACTACGATATGGTGGTGCGGGCACTGGACGAAGATCACAGCATCGCCGAGAGCACCTTCCGTGGACTTTCTTCTGGGAGCAACCCTGATCTGGTGTTTGGCCGTTTCGAGAAGGGGATCATCCACATGCACGAGCGCACCGGCGAGGCGCTGGCCGGCGCGCTGAAACTACCCTCCGCAGCTGATCCGATCACCGCCGTGATGCGCGGCGCGCCACAGTCCCCAGTACGCCAGCCACCGCCAGCAACAACCAGAAGGACGCAACCGGCACGTCGACGGGCGTCACCGCACTGCCCGCGATGATGAATACCAGCGCACGGGCGCTGTCATAGACCAGCACGCCGCCAGGTGCAGTCGCGGTGGCAGTAACAGTGTCGAGGTGCAACAGTGGCGCCTGGCCGTTGACCGGCGCCTGGAAGCTGCAGTTGTAGCTGCCCCCCGGCGGCATCACGGCGCCGGTCGCGCAGTTGCCCCGGCCGTTGAGATCACCGAATACACTGTCTGACAGCGCGGTGAGTTGCAGGGTCTCGGCTCCGGTATTGAGAATGGTCACCGTGAACGTGACGTTACCGCCGGGTTCGCCAAGAATGGTCGGCGATGCTTTCTTGCTCACCACAAGTGCGGACCCCGCTGCGGGTAGAATGGCCACGCTGGCGAGATCGTTGGCGCTGAGCTGGATGCCGCCGGGTCCGGTGGCGGTCGCGGTCACCGTGTCGATGACCTCGTCGCCTGCGGCGCCCTGTACCGGGGCTGTGAAACTGCAGGTATAGGAAGCGCCCGGCGCCAGCACCGCACCGGTGACGCAGTTGCCCTGGCCATTGAGATTGCCGTAGGGCGCGTCCACCAAACTGTCCAGTGTGACCGACGCAAGCGGCGAGGTGTTAGTTACGGTAACGGTGAATGTGACATCGCCACCGGGCTCCGTGAGCGCTGTAGGACTCGCGATTTTGTCCACGCTCAGGCTGGCGGGGATACTACCGGGATCTATGATTAGGACCTGGGCCCTGGCGACGGCATCCACAGCCGCGCCATCATCATCCACTCCGGACACACGAATGGTGTCCACCTGGAAATTGTTTGTCGCACTGGTGAATCTGCCAGTGAAGCTGCAGCTGTAGGTCTGCGCGGGAGACAGCGTCTGTGGCACGCTGCAGTTACCCTGTCCGTTCAGATTACCATAAACGTCGTCTTCAAGTGCATTGAGTGTCACGGTGTCCACCGGAGAGGTGTTTTGCACCGAAAACCGGAATTCGAAATCGCCGCCAGGTACGACGAGCACCTGCGGCACGGCGATTTTGCGCGCCTCCAGGGAGGACGGTACATCCGCGATAATCACGGTTGCGTCGTCGCTATCAGTAACGGCATCGGCTCCGCTGCTACCTGTCGCTGTTACCGTATCAGTAATGCTGTCGCCCGGCTTTCCGGGTGCCTGCGCTGGCGGCGGCACCTGCTGTGCGAACACGCAGTTAAGCGAGCCGCCCGGCGCCAGGGGTTTGCCGATGATGTTCGAGCAGGTCCCGGCATTGGAGACGTCACCATAGAGATCGTCGATCAGCGAGTTGATGGTCACCGTTTGAGTGGCCGAGGTGTTGGTTACCCGCAATCCGTAGATGGCCGCGCCGCCGGGTTCTTTCACCTGCGCAGGAACTGCTACCTTGACCAACTCAATGCTCGGCGGCGGGGCGCCGGCGATGATCGTCACAGTGGCCTGGTCGGAGTCGTTGAGGGCCTCGCCGTCGTCATCAACCGCCTGCGCGGTGACCGTATCCGTCTCTTTATAGCCATCTGCGCCGCTCACGGTCGCTGTGAAGTTGCATTCATAGTTGGCGCCCGGCGCTATGATTTGCGGCAAACTGCAACTTCCCTGGCCGTTGAGGTCGCCGTGAATGTTATCGTTCAGAGTGTTTAATTGGAGCGGATCGGTTTGGGCCGAGCTGTTGAACACTGTCACCAGGAACGTGACTTGGCCGCCCGGCGCCGGAAGTTGGGTGGGTTTCGCTATTTTAACCACTTCCATTGAAGGCGCCGGCTCGACCGTGATGGGCAGGTTGACATTCGGCTCGAGCACGCACTTGGACTTCTGATCGGGAAAGAAATTGGCGGAATCATTCGGATTTGTGCAGACATCCTGATTGCTGTTCTGGCTCCAGGTGAGAAGCCCGCTGACGTCGACATCGCCATCGCCGTCGCGGTCGCGGCATAGCACCGAGGTTAGGGAGAAGAGGCGATAATTTATGCCGTCGCTGCTGCGCACGTCGCCGCAGGCATCGCCATCGAGCGCCCGAAATGGACCCAGGCCCGCCGGGTCCGTGCCGTTGAACTCGGCGTTGTTCGCCGTCTGTGGTATCAGCGAGGTGAAACTGCAACTGGCGCCGTCGACAACGTCTCCGCCGTCGTCGCCGGCGAACAATCCTATATCGTATCGCTCGCTTGCGGTAGCGCGCATCCCCACTGTCACATCAACGCTGATCGTCTCGCCCTCGGTACACTCATTCGGCCCGCTAGTGAGTACAGCTGTGACTTCAAAATCATTAGCGGTGCACAATTGGCCGTTGCCGAAATCGGGCGGGCAGGCCTGGCCCGCGGCAGTGGCGGTACCGCCATAGCCTGCAAGTGCCAGCAGCAATAGAAGGGGTAAAATTTTGTGACGTTTCATGTAGTGTATGGGCTGGCGTGGCATGGCTGGGTCGCCAAAGGAAAATTTGGTTTTATGTTACCGGCGGCGCGCCTCGGCGGCAACTCACAAGCCGGATTGCAGGCGGCTGCCGCGCCTGAGCCGGCTCTCACACGCCCTGTTCGGCAACCGTCAGGTAGCCGGCGTCACGGTATCGATCGCGCACCATTTCCGCGTAGGCCCGTGAGTGGTACCTGCCCACGACAAGCACTTCGCCACCCAGGCGCAGCTCTTTTTTCATGTCGGGCATGATCTCCTGCAGCGCGGCCTCCTGGGCCGGGCTTTGGGGTGCTATGAACACATGGTGGCCGGCCTGGTCAGAGCCGGTAATGTAGCTACTGATCATGCCGCCCAGCTCCTCCATCATCATCTGCTCCTCGGGGCTGACGCTGTCATCGATCGATATCAGCATGGCGAGCACGTCACCCAGCTGGCTCGCCTGCTCCGCGGGAGGTGATTTGGCCAGGTAGCGCTCGACCACAGCCCTGAGCTCACTGAAAGAGCGTTTGCGCCCGGGACTTTTTTCCAGCTCGGTCAACAGGCCGTCAAAATCGATATTCCAGCGCCGCGCCAGCCCCTTTATAAATTCCCTTTCCCGCTCTTCAAAATCCCCGTCGATCATCGCCATATCAAGCAGTATCTGCAGCACATCCCTCGCCCCCACCGGATGCAGAATGTCACCCAGCAGCGCACCCGCCTCGCGGCGCTCGGTTCGCAGGGATTTTTTCAACTTGGCCCAAAAACCCAGATCACGGCGGCCCTCTACCCAGATTCCAATGCCGATGGCGATCAGGGCAAAGTTGAGCAGCAGCATGACGCCATCGGCGACGGCGCCTTCATAGGCCCCCTGGTTGATATACAGCGCCACGAAGGGGATACCTGTCGCCAGGGCCAGCAACTGCGCCGTCACCGACACGCTTTCGGCGACAACCGGCTCGTGCTTGCGTATCCAGATCTTATTGATAGTGAGGTAGGCCTCAACCAGGATGAGCAGCAGGGAGAGCCTGGCCCAGAAGCGGATGAAGTCCTCAAAGGTGATGTCAGCAACGCTCAAGCGATCCTCCCCAACATTGTTGGCGGCCGGCACCAACTCAAGCCAATTTTATTACCTGCACCGCGATGACGCCGATACCGTAGAGTCCGGCAAAGAAGAACAGTGGCCTGATCACTGGCCAGCCGGCCGCGTAGACGATGGCGTGCGCCACGCGGGCGAAGAAGAACACACTGGCTCCCAGCGCGGTGGCGTCATTGGACACGCCTGCGGCGCTCGCCACCAGCACAACTACGGCAAACATCACCAGGTTTTCCTGCATATTGGCCGACAGCCGTTGCAGTCGCTGGCGCAGCACGGTGGGCTCGGGCAGGTTGTCCCTGCTGCCGGCCTGGGCCATGAGGCCGTTCTGGCTGATGCCAAGGCCGGCCTGCGCCAGGATGATCACCAGGAAGAGTAAAGCGCTGTATAGCAACATCAAGAGTTCTACGGACATGGTCGTGCTCCTGTTATTTATTTGAAAAAGATGGTAACAGCTTTGTTATCGACATACAGCGGTCGACTGCGGCGGATCAACGGCCCCGGGATATAACCGGGACCGGTGAACCAATGGGGCTTAAAAATCGTATGTTGCCCCATATCTACATTGGAGTGCCACCATGAGCCAGACCATTACCCTCGACGAAACCATCGAGGTCAAGCGCCCCCTCAACGAGGTCTTTGCCTACGTGGCGGAGTTTTCCCGGATCGAGGAGTGGGATCCCGGCGTGGCTCGTGGCCACAAGCTAAGTGCCGGGGCGCCCGGAGTGGGCAGCAAGTACCGGATCGATATGAAAGCGGGCTTCTCTCTACAGTACACGGTCATCGAATTCGAACCCGAGGCCCGCATGCTGATGACTGTGGATTCGCGGGTCTTCACCGCGCGCGAGGAAATCCTCTTCGCCGCAACGCCCACGGGGACCACGGTAAGGTACATCGCGCGGTTCAACTTCCCCGCGCCCCTGGCACTGGCCAACCGCCTCTACCCGGCCGCCATGGACCGCGTGGGCAAGAGCACCATGGAGGGGCTGAAGCGCGCCCTGGAAGACGACTTCCCCGCTCCCGTGCAGTCCAGCGCCACCGCGCTGGCGGACACCCTGGTGCTGCCCGGCCTGTGGCGCTTCACGAAGCTGGGCTACCGCAGTGCGCGCCGGCGCTGGAAGCCCCTGTCGGCCTACCTGGGAGACCGGCACGCCGTGGTCACCGGCGCCACCTCCGGCGTGGGCGAGGCCGCCGCCACCGCCCTGGCCGGGCTGGGAGCCCGCGTGACCCTGGTGGCGCGCAGCAAAACCAAGGCTGAGGCCACCGCCCGCAAGATTCGCCGGCAAACCGGCAATGCCGACGTCCACGTGGAGTTGTGTGACCTGGCGGTGATAGCGGAGGTACACCAGCTGGCGGACCGGCTGCTGGCCGCCAACAGATCTGTGGACATCCTGGTGAACAATGCCGGTGCGCTGTTCAACCCACGCCAGCAAACCCCCGAAGGTTTCGAGAAAAGCTTTGCCCTGTTGCTGCTCTCGCCCTATGTATTGACTGAGCGCCTGCAACCACTGCTGGCCCGGTCGGATTCGGCCCGGGTGGTCAACGTGCTGTCCGGCGGCATGTATTCCCAGAAAATTCACCCGGAAGACCTGCAGAGCCAGCGAGGGCGTTACTCGGGTTCGGTGGCCTACGCGCGCGCCAAACGCGGCCTGATGATTCTCACCGAGGAGTGGGCCCGGCGGTGGCATGAAGACGGCATCAGCGTCAACGCCATGCACCCGGGATGGGCGGACACCCCCGGGGTCGAGTCGTCACTGCAGACCTTTTACCGCGTCACGCACAAGCTGCTGCGCAGTCCCGAGCAGGGCGCTGACACGGCGGTCTGGCTGGCCGCGGCCACCGAGGCGGGCAAGGTGTCCGGTAAATTCTGGCTGGATCGGGAGCAGCACCCCAGCCATATTTTTGCCCATACCAGGGAAAGCGCCGCCGAGCGTGCGCAGCTACTGGACACGCTGCGGGAATTGGGTGAGAGCACCCGCCCCCAAAAGCAGGCACCGCGACAGCGCAAGAAAAGGCCCCGCAAGAGCGCCTGATGGTTGCTGGCCCGGTAGGGTCCGGGTCGACGGCTACTCCGCTCGCAGGGCCTCGATGGGATCGAGGCTTGCGGCGCGCATGGCAGGCGAGATGCCGGCAGCCAGGCCGACACCGCAACTCAAAACCAGCGCGCCCAGCATATAGAAAGGCTGCAGTGCGACCGGTAACCCGGGCAGGAAGGTATTCATACTGATAACGAGGATGGTGACGATCGCCAGTCCAAGGGCGCCGCCGAGCGCCGCCAGCACCACCGCCTCGCCCAGGAACATCCACAAAATCTGCAGCCGCGTGCAGCCCACCGCGCGCAGCAGGCCGATCTCCCCGGTGCGCTCCTTCAGGGCGGTGGACATGATGGTGAGCACGCCGACGCCGCCGACCACCAGGGCGACGCCACCCAACCCGCCGATCGCCAGCTTCAGCATCGACAGGATCTTGTCCAGGGTGGCGAGCATGTCCTCCTGGGTGAACAGGGTGAAGTCCTCGTCCCCATGCCGCTGCACCAGCAAAGCCCTGATGCGCTCGCGCATCTCGGCGGAGGTAGCGGTCTCCCGGAACACGACGTCTACCTCCATCAGGCTTTCCCTGTTGAACATTTGCATGGCGAGATCTGCGGGAATATAGATCGCATCGTCGAGGTCAAAGCCCAGCAGCTGGCCCTTGCTTTCCATGACGCCGACGATGCGAAAGCGGCTGCCGCCGATGCGCACATGGGCGCCAAGGGGGTTGCTGTTGCGGAACAGCTCGTCCCTCACTTTGGAACCGATCACGGCGAAATAGCGCGAGTTCTCCAGCGGGTCGGCCGGCAGGAAACGGCCCAGCGCGACCCTGAATTTCCAGGCCCGGTCCATGTCCGGGCCGACACCGTAGACGTCGGTATCCCTGCTGTAGCGACCGGCTTCAATTTTTGCGGTGCCCTGGACAACCGGCACGATCGCATCCACATGCGGCAGCTCGCCGAGGTACCTGGCGTCTTCCAGGGACAGGGGGCGGATGGTGGTCAGCAGCCCGGCCAGCCCGTGAGTGGTGGTTTTGCCGGGGGTAATGGCGATGATGCGGGTGCCGAACTGGGAGAAGCTGTCCATCAGGTAGACCCGCAATCCCTCGCCGATGGAAGTCAGCAGGGTGACCGAGGCGATGCCGATGCTGATACCCAGTGCGGTCAGTAGGCTGCGCAGGCGGGCGCTGCTCACCGCGTGAAATACCCAGCGCAGCCAGTCATTCAGCAACATCGGTCAGCGCCTGCCCAGGGCATCGACCGGCTCCAGCCGCGCCGCCTGTTGGGCGGGCAGCCAGGCGAAGACCAGCGCGGTACCGACGGCGAGGCCGAGCGCGGCCCAGATTGCCCAGCCCGGCGTGGCAAAGGGGATTGACGGGTAGAGTTGGCGCCCCAGCGCCACCAGCAGGCTGCCCAACGCCATGCCCAGTAGTGCGCCCGCGAAGGCCAGCAGCGCCGCTTCCGTCAAAAACAGGGTGCGCACCTGCGCCGCGGGCGCGCCGATCGCCTTGAGCAGGCCGATCTCGGCGGTGCGCTGCTTGACCGACATCAGGGTGACGTTCATCACCAGGATGCCCGCCACCACCAGGCTGATACCGGCGATTCCCGCCACGCCCAGGGTCAGTGCCTGCAGGATGTCGTCAAAAGTGCTCAGCATCGCGTCCGGGCTGACCACCGTCACGTCCTGCTCACCCTCGTGCAGTTCCTGCATCCGCTGTGCTATCCCGGCCTTGACCTCCTCGACCCTGTAGTTGTCCCGCACCTTGAACATGACCCGGAACATGCCGTGTATGTTGAATACCGATTGTGCCGAGGCGACCGGCACAAAAATCGCCTCGCTGAGATCGGCGCCAAAGGAATCCCCGCTACCGGCCAGTACCCCGATGACGCGAAAGCGGTAATCCCGCAGCCGTACCCACTGGCCGATCGCGCGGCGATTATCGAACAGTTCGGTTTTCAGCTTCTGGCCGATCACCGCCACCTGCTGGCCCTCGCCCAGGTCGAGATCGGGCAGGGCGCTGCCCTGGGCAATTTGCAGCTGGCGTATGGTGAAAAAGGCCGCGGTGGTGCCTACGACCATACTTTCCCGCCCGCGCGCTTCAAAGGAGACGGGGCCATTGCCGATGACCATCGGCGCCAGCGAGCTGACGCCCGGCACTGTTCGCCCCAGCACTTCCACTTCCTCCAGCGTGATGGCGCGGGCCGAGCTGCCGGTGACCGGCGGCATGCCGCCGGTGGTTTCCTTCCTGCCGGGGAACATGATCACCGTATCCTTGCCCAGGAAGGCGAATTCGCCCAGCACATAGCGCCGGGCGCCTTCACCCAGGGCCGTCAGCACGATCACCGCGCCGACGCCGAGCCCGACGGCAATCAGCAGCATCACACTGCGAAAGCGCTGCCGGCGCAGGGCCAGCAGGGTATAGCGCATAAGATCAACCAGCCGCACGGTCGCCGGCCGCCTGCGGCTGTAGGTCATCGCTGAAAATCGCGCCGTCCACCATGCGGATCTGGCGCCTGGCGCGGCGGCCCATGGCCTGGTCGTGGGTCACCACCAGCAGGGTGATGCCCTCCCGGTTGAGGTTCTCCAGGATCGCGGTCACCTCGCTGCCGGAACGGGTGTCGAGGTTGCCGGTGGGCTCATCGGCGAGCAGGATGCCGGGCTTCATCACGATGCTGCGGCCGATGGCGACACGCTGGCGCTCGCCGCCCGACAGCTGGTTCGGCAAATGATGGGAGCGCCGGTCAATGCCGAGCTTTTCCAGAATGCTGCCGACCTCGCCATGGCGTTGTTTCGCCGGGACACCGGCCAGCATCAGGGGCAACTCGATGTTCTCCCGCGCGGTCAGCCTGGGGATGAGGTGGTAGGACTGGAACACGAAGCCGATCTGTTCCCGGCGCAGGCGGGCCCGTTCATCCTCCCCCAGCGCCATGGTGTCCACGCCGTTGAGCAGGTAGCTGCCGTTATCGGGCCGGTCCAGCAGGCCGAGCATATTGAGCAGGGTGGACTTACCCGAGCCGGAGGGGCCCATCACCGAGAGGTACTCACCCTGTTCGATGCGCAGGTTGATATTGTCCAGCGCATGGACCGCGCTGTCGCCGAGATAGAAGGTCTTGTTGACGCCGCTGATCTCAATCATCCCCGGGTACCACCGCGACTCCCGCAGCGAGGCCCGGCACATCCAGCGACAGCACGACCTCATCCCCCTCCTCCAGGCCCGCGCTTACCTCGGTGAAGTTCCAGTTGCGAATGCCCGCGGTGAACGAGACCAGCTCCAGCTTGCCGCTGGCCCGGTCGTAGCGATAGACCTGGTCATCCTCCATGACCGCCTCGGTGGGCAGGCGCAGCACCTGGTCGCGGGTTTCCAGGATGATGTCGATGTCGGCGCTGTACCCCACCAGCAGCCTGGCCTGCACGCCCGGGTCGTCGAAAATCACGTCGATCTCAACGGTGCGCGCCTGCTTCTCCAGGTCCAGCACGTAGGGGGCGATACGATCCAGCCGCCCGCTGAAGC
>JBFZEF010000050.1:0-7759 GCA_041307045.1 Halioglobus sp. | reverse complement strand
AAAATACAAATAGAAAAACAAACTATCACAAAACGACCCACAACATAAAAACAGATATTCCTGTCAGCGCCAGGGCTGCGCAGACGGTTGCCCAGGCGCGCCAGGCCATACACCGCATTCTCACCGGTGAGGACGACCGCCTGCTGCTCGTGGTGGGCCCCTGTTCCATCCACGACCCACTCGCCGCCAGGGAATACGCGGGCCTGTTGCAGGCCGCCGCCCAGCGCCTCAGCGAGGATCTGTTCGTGGTCATGCGGGTCTACTTCGAGAAACCGCGCACGACGGTCGGCTGGAAAGGACTTATTAACGACCCGGACCTGAACAATACTTTCCAGATCAACAAGGGCCTGCACCTGGCCCGGCAATTGTTGCTGGACCTCGCAGAGCTCGGCCTGCCCGCCGGTACGGAGTACCTCGACCTCATCAGCCCCCAGTACTATGCGGACCTGGTGTCCTGGGGTGCCATTGGCGCCCGTACCACGGAGAGCCAGACCCATCGCGAGCTGGCCTCGGGGCTGTCATGCCCGGTGGGGTTCAAGAACGCCACCGACGGCGATATCCAGGTGGCGGTGGATGCGATCAAGTCCGCATCCCAGCCGCACCATTTCCTCTCGGTGACCAAGCAGGGCCACTCCGCCATATTCCAGACCTCCGGCAACGAGGACTGCCACGTCATCCTGCGCGGCGGCAAGCATCCCAACTACGACATGTTCTCGGTGGACGACGCCAGCGCGCTGCTGGTGAAGGCGGGCCTGCCGGCGCGCATCATGATCGACGCCAGCCACGCCAACAGCCGCAAGATTCCCGCCCGCCAGGTCGATGTGGCCAGTGATATCGCCACCCAGGTTGCCCGCGGCAGCCGCAGTATTTTCGGCCTGATGCTGGAGAGCAACCTGGTGGAAGGTCGCCAGGACGTGGTGGCAGGCCAGGCCCTGACCTATGGCAAGAGTATTACCGACCCCTGCATGAGCTGGGAGGACACCGAATCACTGTTGCAGGAGCTGGCCACCGCCGCGCGCCTGCGCCGGCAGAGGTAAATCATATGCATCTTGGCTTCAGCTCGATGAACACCGCGCAGGATCCCGCACCGGACCTGTTGGCCCGGACCCTGGAAGAGGCAGGCTTCGAATCACTCTGGTATGGCGAGCACAGCCATATACCTGTGTCGCGCAAGACCCCTTATCCCGCCGGGGGCGAGCTGCCCGGGCCCTATCGCAAGATGATGGATCCCTACATCTCGCTGATGGCGGCGGCGGCGGTAACCAGCGAGTTGAAGCTCGGCACCGGTATCGCCCTGTTGCTGGAGCGCGAGCTGTTCTCCCAGGCAAAAACCATCGCCACTCTCGACCGGCTTTCCGGCGGACGGGTTATCATCGGTTGCGGTGTG
This sequence comes from Halioglobus sp., assembly GCA_041307045.1. Lineage (GTDB taxonomy): Bacteria > Pseudomonadota > Gammaproteobacteria > Pseudomonadales > Halieaceae > JARRPM01. The sequence goes on along the minus strand of JBFZEF010000050.1, from coordinate 6,372 downwards.
GGCTGGAATGAGGAGGAGTTCAGCAACGCCACGCGCCTGCCCTGGCAACGCCGCTACCTGGCCATGCGGGAGACGGTGCAGGCGCAGCGAGCACTGTTCACCGAGGCCGAGCCCCAGTTCCACGGCGAGCTGATCGATTTTGATCCGGTCTGGCTTGATCCCAAACCGCTGCAGGCTGGCGGACCGCCGGTGGTTTTTGGTGCCATGGGCCCGCTGGGCGTCAGGCACGCCGCCAGTTGGGCGGACGGCTGGATGCCGGTGGACGTGGCCCTGCCGGATGTGGCCCGCAGCATCGCGGACTTTCGCCAATTGGTGCGGGACTGCGACCGCAACCCGGATGATGTCGAGATCACACTGGTGGTGATGGCGGAGGTCAGCGCCGACCTGCTCAAGTCCTACCGGGATATGGGTATAGACCGCTGCAATATCGGCGTGGGTATGCAGAACTGGGACAAGCCGGAGATGGTCATGCCCATGATCGAGCGTTTCTCGAAGCTTATCCCCGATTTGTAGTGCCCGCCGCTGGCCCGGCATCCGCGGGCAACGAATCAGCCCCGTCCTCTATCGGCGCCTGCGCCATCCAGCTGTTGAACAGCTTGTACCATATCGCCAGCACAACCGCGCCGGCGAACAGGCCTATGACTCCGGCGGCAATCAGGCCGCCGATGGCGCCCATGAGGATGATAGGCATGGGGATGTCGACGCCGCGCCCCATCAGCAGTGGCTTGAGAAAGGTATCGCTGACACCGGCCACTACCATCCACACGGTGAAGATGACGGCCGGGGTGGTCTCATAGTGATTGAACGCATACAGCACGATGGGCGCTACCACCAGGATCGTTGGCAGTTGGGCGACGGCCAGCAACAGGATCAGGGCGGTCCAGATGGGTGCGCCCGGAATGCCCAGCGCAAACAGCCCCACGGCGCAGAGCGCGGCCTGGATCACCGCGATGCCCACCACGCCCTGCAGGACGCTGCGTACGGTAAGAACGCACATATGTGCCCACTCACCGCCCGGATTGAGCCCCCCCAGGCGGACAAAAAGACGGTGGACGGTTGCCGCGGACGTGTCCGCGTAGGCCATGAAACCCCCGGCCACAAGCAGGGAAATCACGAACATGACCACGCTGACCAGGCCCGCGCCGACGGTACCGGCGATGGTGGCTGCCAGGGTTTTCAGGCGCGGCGCTGCCTGCGCTACCGCCTCCTGCAGATTATTGTGCGCAAGTGACCAGGCCTCGTGGAGTCGTTCGCCTATAACCGGCCATCGCGCCACGTTGTCACTGGGCCCCGGGATCTGCAGCTCACCGCTGCTCACGCCATGGGAAAAGGTCTTGGCGGCGTACACCAGGGCCTCCGTCAGCAGGTAACAGGGCACCACCAGGATCAGGATCAGGAATGCGGTTACCAGTGTTGACGCCAGTTTGCGCCGCCCGCCGAGCCATCCTTCCAGGTGCCTGGTGAGTGGAAACGCGGCGATGGCGATGATGCCGCCCCAGGCCAGCGGGATCAGGAAGGGCCGGACGATATCGAAGGTAAAAAGCAGCAGCAGGAAGATCAGGCCGATGCGCAGGGCGGCCTCCACCATATTGCGCACGAACAAGGTGTCAAATCCGCTAGTGCTGGGGTTCGGTTGCATTGTCATCCTCCGGCGGTGGCACTTCATGGTAACCCAAAGGCAATGCCCGGGCGAGTTGTGCGCTTTAACATTGGAGGTCTAGCCGGCCGCTTTTGGCGCAGCAGGGGCTGCCGTTTGCTGCAGCTGGCTGCGATACTGTGCCGGGGTGCAGGCGTGAGCGATCCTGAAACTCGCGGTGAAATGGCTCTGGCTGCTGAAGCCGCACTCGTCGGCGATCTGGGCGATTGGCAGCCTGGTCACTGCCAGCAGCTTGCGCGCCTGCTCCAGCCGTGTGGCCAACACATAGCGGTGGGGCGGCGTTCCCATCGCCTCCTGGAACAGCCGGCGAAAATGCGCCACGCTCACGGCGGCCTGCTCGGCCAGAACCAACACCGAGAGTTCATCGCCCAGGTGGTCGCGAATGTAGGCGAGCACAGACTGCAGGCGGCTGAAGTGAACGTGGCGCGGATTGAAGCCACGGGTCTCGGGCGTGGTCAGCGCGCGGTATATCTGTTCCAACATCAGCGGCGCCAGCATGGCCATGAAGCGCTCATCGCTGCCACGCCCCTTGTGCAGTTCCTTCACCAGTTGCAGCGCCAGGGCGCTGGCCAGGGTATCGGTGATCGTCAGCGGCTCACCGGCCTTGGCGGCCAGCATGCGCAGTCGTTCAATCACGCCGTCGGTTCGATCCGGGAAGTAAAATACCGCGAAATCGACGGTGCCCGCGTAGTGCCAATGGGTAGGGCAGCCCGCCGGTATCAGCAGGGACTGGCTGGGCAGGGTGTTACTGCGCCATGCCCCGCTTTCTCCCTCCCGCACCCGGGCGCCGCCGAACTGGGTGACCAGGCCGGTGCGGGCCAGGCCTGACACCGTTCGCTCAATGTCGTGCAGCATATAATGTTCGACGTACAGGCCGGCACCACCGGGCGCGGCACCGCCGACAAGCCCTTCGGCCAGCGGTGTGCTGCCGAGCTCCCGGCGCACTTTCTGCCAGCTTTTCTTCATCGCCACCCTATGAGCGTTTTTTGATAAAGATACGCGCTATTTCTGTAAGAGGAAATACCTGGGCAAACCTAGACTAGGGTCATAGTCTCGCATCGCCAATAACGACACTGATTGCCGGAGATAGCCATGCTCAAGCTCAAGACTGAATTGACCCTGCCCACTGTTGGCCTCACCGGCTTCGAGACGCCCCTGACCGAGGAGGAGGCGGCAATCCAGGGCGTGGTCCACCAGTTCGCCAAAAACGTGCTGCGTCCGATCGGGCAGGAACTCGACAGGATGTCCACCGCTGATGTCATAGCCCCGGGATCGCCTTACTGGACTGTCATGGCTGAGGCCGCAAAGCTGGGCCTCGACCCGGAACTGCTGGGCCAGTTTGAGCCGGCTGTCGCCAACCGCCTGGAATCGATCATTGGCGAGGAGATGGGCTGGGGCGATGCAGGCCTGGCTGTCTCCCTGACGGTAAACAGTTTTCCGCTGGAAATGGCCAAGGCGGTGGGCAACCAGGAACTTGTCGACCTGTCCACCGGCAAGATCGGCTGCTGGATGATTACCCACCCGGACAAAGGCTCCGACGTGGGCGCGTTTGATATGAAGCGGGAGTGGCCTTCGGGCCAGCAGGGCAACAAGGGCAGCATGCTCGCCAAAGTCGGCGCCGATGAGATCGTCATCAATGGCCAGTGCTCCGCCTGGGTATCCAATGGCGCGGTAGCTCAGGTGGCCCTGTGTTACCTGAGCGCCGATTACGGCGACGGTTACTTCGACACCGATGGTCGGCCCAATGGCGTGACCGTGATCGTTCCCCTGGACCTGCCCGGCGTATCCCGGGGCAAACCGCTCGATAAAATCGGCCAGCGAGCGCTGCCCCAGGGCGAGGTCTATTTCGACAATGTGAAAATCCCCAGGCGTTTCGCGGTGGCGCTCAAGGATGAATACTACGGCAACGTCGCCTCGGCCTGGTCTTTTGCGGGCACACACATGGGCCAGATTTTCACCGGCGTCGCCCGCGCGGCTTTCGAGATGGCCCTGCACTATTGCCATGAGCGCAAGCAGGGTGGCCAGCCCCTGATGAACCACCAACTTATCCGCTACCGACTGGGCGACATGATGCGCCGGGTCGAACTGTGTCGCGCGGTCGCCCGCCGCTCGCTGGCCTACGCGCGCCAGAGCCCTTCCGGGCACCCCTGGGCCACGGCCTCGGGCAAGGTCACGGTGACCGAGGAGGCGGAAAAGGTTGTCGCCGAGGCTTTCCGTCTGTTCGGCGGCAACGGCACGACCCGCGAGTATCCGATCGAGAAGCTGGTTCGCGATGTCCGCTCCGCGCTGATCGAGGACGGCGAGAACTACATGCTGACGGCGCGCCTGGGTTTTCTGTGCCAGCAACTTTATGAAGATGGCTGGACCCAGAATTGAGCACCCGCTCTAACCCATTCATCATTACCGGCCGTGTGACACGGCCTTCATAAAAGAGAGGAGAATTACAATGGCCAAATATCCTGTAGTGGTCTATGGCGCCAGTGGCTACACCGGTATGCTCACGATGGATTGGCTGATCGACCAGAACATTCCCTTCACCGCTGTCGCCCGGGATGCCAAGCGTGTCAAGGAAATGATGGCCCAGCGGGTGATGAACCTGGAGTCCGCGACCTATGAGATCATCGAGGCCGAACACACCGTCGAGGCGTTGACCGCAGCCTTCAAGGGCGCCAGGGTTGTCTGCAACACCGTCGGCCCATTCATCAAATTTGGTCTGGTTGGCGTCGAAGCCGCGCTCAAGGCTGGCTGCCACCACATTGATACCACCGGTGAGCAGATGTACGTGCGCCAGGTGCGGGATCAGTTTGGTGAGCTCTTCCGCCAGGCCGGCCTGCTGGTTTCACCGTCGCTTTCCTACATGTACACAAACTCGGAAATCGCCGCCGAGCTGGCCCTGGAGACCCCCGGCATCGACGCTCTCGAAACCGCCGCCCTGTGCCGTGGCCCGCGCGAAAGTGCGGGGGTCAGCATCGGTTCGGCCGCCTCGATCTTCGAGCTGTTCCGCAGCGATCAGTGCTACCTGTGGGAAAACAAGCTCGTGCCGCACCCGGTTACCGCCAGCTTCAACATCGTTGACCCCAACTTCATCCAGCCGGTGTTCTCCCTGCCCTGGAGCGGTACCTCATTGCCGGTTTATTTCGAGAACGACAGCCGCGTGCGCAGCTGCATCTCCTCGGTAGGTTTCTATGACAACCAGGTGATGCCGATGGTGCACCAGCTATCGCAGAAGTGGGACGCCGAGTACAAGCACCTGCCCACGGAGCAGCAGGACGAAGTGGTCAAGGGGTTGGTCGCCTCGACCACGCCGACCATGCCGCCGCGCGAGCGAGGCACCCTGCAGCGCAGCGTCGACGTTGCCATTGGCCGGGGCAACATGGCCGCCGTGCGCGCGACCGTCCACGGTGTCGCGCCCTACATCAGCACCGGCGCCCTGCAGACCGCGGCGGTGCTCAAGCTGCTCGATGGCGAAACCGCCAAAGTGGGCTTTGCTTCCGGTTCCAAGGCCTTTGGGCACCGCTACCTGTTGGGCTATCTCGAACAGCGTGGCCTGGCGCGTGCCAGCGTCAGCCAACTTTAGGCGCGGCTCGAGGAGGTTACCGTGGCTATTATCGACCTTTACGATCGTGGCTGGACGATCAACCCCGGCGGGGTGGCGTACATCCAGGGCGACCAGTCCTACAGTTTTGATGAGGTGGGGCAGTTGTCCTGCCGTATCGCCAACCGCCTGCTCGCCCTGGGCCTGGCGAGGGAAACCAAGGGCGCGATCTGGGCAGCCAATGACGTAAAGGCGTGGACCTGCACCCTGGGTCTGTGGCGCGCCAATATGACCTGGTTGCCGGTTAACGCACGCAACTCGGCCCAGGACAATCACTACATCCTCGATTTCTTCGACTGTGAGGTGATGTTCTACCAGAGCGAGTTTGCCGAGGTGATCGCCACGCTGCGGCCGAGCCTGCCGAAAGTCCGCCACTGGATTTGCATCGACACCGAGGGCGTCGATGCGCCCTCGCTGGATACCTGGCTGGGGGATATCGACAGCACGCCCCCGCAGGTTGGCTACGCCATGGACGACGTGGTCATGCTGTCCCCAACCGGCGGCACTACCGGCAAGCCCAAGGGGGTGATGAACACCCACCGCAGCTGCAAGACTTTCGCGGCGCACTACATGCTGGCCTGCCACTACGGCGCCGGGGAGCGCCCGGTGAACCTGGCAGCGGCGCCGATGACCCACACCGCGGGCCTGCTGTCCCTGCCCTGCACCGCCCAGGGCGGAACCGTCGTGGTAGTAACCAAACCGGATCCAGCACTGATATTTTCGGCGATAGCGCAACACGGGGTGACCGAGTTCTTCCTGCCGCCCACCGTGATCTACAAGTTGCTGGAAATACCGGGCGTCGAGAAAATTGACATGTCATCCGTGAAATACCTGATGTATGGCGCCGCGCCGATGTCGGTGGAAAAACTCAAGAAAGCCATCGAACTGTGGGGGCCGATCATGGCTGGCGGATATGGCCAGACCGAGGCGCCAGCCGGTATTTCCAACCTGCCGCCGGATCACCATTTCGTCAGGGGCAAACTCGCCCCGGACGAGCGATTGTCTTCCGTGGGCCGGCCCAATCCCCTGATCCGCGTCGAGATCCTCAATGACGCCAACGCAATACTGCCCCGGGGCGAGACCGGCGAGATCTGTGTGCGCGGTGACCTGGTGATGAAGG
>JBFZEF010000048.1:0-9251 GCA_041307045.1 Halioglobus sp. | reverse complement strand
ACTTCATCGCCCTCGCGCCCGGTGCGGTGCAATTCCAGGTAGAAGCGATCCGGGTACAGCTCCATCCACTGGCGCAGGCGTTCAGCGGCGAGATCGCGCCTGCCCCCGAGCAGGGCCTGCCCCACTTCCCCTGCGGCGCCGGCGGAAAGGGCAATGACTCCCTCCGCGCACCCCTGCAGCCAGTCCTTGTGGACATAGGGAACGCCCAGGTGCTGGCCCTCGGTAAAGGCCCTTGAGATAAGCAGGGTCAGGTTGCGGTAGCCCTGCAGGTTCATCGCCAGCAGGCACAGCGGCCAGGCCCGGTCCGGGTCGTCCGCATCCAGTACCTTCAGGTCCACCCCGACGATGGGCTGGACTCCGGCGGCGAAGGCCGCCCGGTACAGCTTGATAAGGCCGTAGAAATTACAGACGTCGGTCACGGCAACCGCGGGCATGCCCAGGGCGGCAACCCGCTCCATCAGCGGCTTGACCCGCACCAGGCTGTCTACGATGGAATATTCCGTGTGGAGGCGAAGATGAACAAAATCAGTCATCCCACGGATTCTACCCTGCTTGTTGCGGTCACGACAGGGCCGGAGCCAATAGCGGGTACAAACAGCAGCTTCAGTCCTTGGCCAACAACGCCCTGACGGGGCCGAAGGTCCGCCGGTGCACCGGCGTCACGCCGAGGGTCCTGAGCGCTTCCAGGTGCGCCGCGGTGGGATAACCCTTGTGGGCGGCGAAGCCGTAGCCCGGGTATTGGCGCTCGAGCGCCAGCAGTTCGCCATCGCGCTGCACCTTGGCCAGAATAGAGGCGGCGGCAATGGCCGGCACCCGTTCGTCCCCCTTCACCACGGGCTCGGAGGCATAGTCCCAGCGCGGCAGGCGGTTGCCGTCCACCAACACATAGGTGGGCTGCGGGTGCAGCGCCTGCACCGCCCGGTGCATCGCCAGCAGCGCAGCCTGCAGGATATTGAGCTGGTCGATCTCCGCCACCGTGGCCCGGGCCACCGCCCAGGCCAGCGCCTGCTCCTTGATGAGCAGGGCCAGCGCCTCGCGCCGCGGCGCGCTCAGCTGCTTCGAGTCGCGCAAACCGGCAATGGGGCGCGCCGGGTCCAGGATCACCGCCGCCGCCACCACATCCCCGGCCAGGGGTCCCCGACCCACTTCGTCAACGCCGGCGAAGCCAGGGCCGTGGTAATCGATGTGGAACAGCTCGCCCACCCTCAACTGCTCCGGCTTCCCGCCGCCAGCGCGGCCAGGGCATCCGCTGCGCGTTCAGCAAAGCCACCGCTGAGGTCGCGCTGAATGCTGTTGAAGCCCTGTAACTGCGCACTCACCGCCGGCCCGCCGCTCAGCAGCGGCTGCAGCGCTTCCGCCGCGGCCTCGGGGGTGGCGCTCCCCTGCAACAACTCCGGCACCAGAGCGCGACCGGCCAGGATATTGGGCAGTGCAGCGTAGGGGATTTTCACCAGTTGCCTGAGCAGCAGCCAGCTCAGGGCGCCCATGCGGTAGGCGACGACCATGGGGCGGCGCAGCAGCGCCGCTTCCAGGGTGGCGGTACCGGAGGCCAGCAGGACCGCATCGCTGGCCGTCATCACTTCCCGGGAGCGGCCGTGCACCAGGGTGACACCTAGGTCGGCGTGGCCTGCCAGCAGGCGTTCGAGCTCTTCCGCCCGGGCGGGATTGGCTGCCGGCAGGACCAGAACCAGGCCCGGATCCGCCTCGCGCAGCAGGGCGGCAGTGCGCAGGAACAGGGGCGCCAGCAGGCGCACCTCCCCCGCCCGGCTGCCAGGCAGGAGGGCCAGCACCCGACTCGCGGGCGCCAGGCCCAGAGCACGCCTTGCTGCGGCCCGGTCCGGCTGCAGGGGAATCTCGTCCGCCAGGGGGTGACCCACAAACTGCACCGGCACACCGTGCTGTCGGTAGATCGCGGTTTCGAAGGGAAACAGGCACAGCATCAGGTCCACCGCGCGTTTGATTTTGCCTATGCGGCCAGCTCGCCAGGCCCAGACCGAGGGGCTCACCAGGTGGGCCGTCGCCACACCCCTGGCGCGCAGCTGTTGCTCCAGGTGCAGGTTGAAATCCGGGGAGTCGATGCCGAGAAAGATGTCCGGCGGATTGGCACTGAAATGCGCCAGCAACTCGCGCCTGATGCGCAGCAACTCGGGCAGCCGCGACAGGGGTTCGACGAAACCCATTACCGCCAGGCGTTCCATGGGCGCCATGCTGCGCAAGCCCTGGGCCTCCATCAGTGGGCCGCCGATACCTTCGACACAGAGGTCGGGAAAGCGCTGGCGCAGCGCCGCCAGCACCCGCGCACCGAGAATATCCCCGGAGGCTTCACCAGCGAGCACCCCGATGCGCACTACCTTACGATGCCGCGTTCCGAGGCGTGCAGGGATTCTATCAACAGCTGCACTTCCGGCGATCCAGTGTCCAGTTGCTCGAGCCGTTGCAGGGCGATATCAAGCGTCAGCCCCTGCTTGTAGATGATCTTGTAAGCCCGCCGCAATTCGTTGATGGCTTCGGCTGAAAAGCCGCGACGGCGCAACCCCTCGACATTGATCGTCTTGGCCTGGGCGGGCGCGCCGCTGACGGTAACGAAGGCGGGTACATCCTTGCCGATAGCGGTACCCATGCCGCTGAAGCTGTGGGCGCCTATCTTGCAAAACTGGTGTACCAGGGTGTAGCCGCTGAGGATTGCCCAGTCGCCGACCCTGACATGGCCGGCCAGTGCAACATTGTTCACCAGGACGGTGTGGTTGCCAATGACGCAGTCGTGCCCCACGTGCACCGCCGCCATCAGCAGGTTGCCGTCGCCTATGGTCGTCTCCGAGCGGTCCTGCACCGTACCCCGATGGATGGTAACGCCCTCGCGAATCACGTTGCGGTCGCCAATCACCAGGCGGGTCGGCTCACACTTGTATTTCCGGTCTGGGGTGGCCTCGCCGATGCTGGAAAATTGGTAGATGTGGTTACCCGCCCCGATACGCGCAGGACCTTTGATGATGACGTGTGGTTCGATCACGCAACCCGGGCCTATCTCCACATCCGCGCCGATAAAAGTCCAGGGGCCGACCCTGACATCCTCCGCCAGCTTTGCGGTCGGGTCGACTATGGCCTGGTCGTGGATCATAGGATTGTTGCCGAGGGTGGGTCCCCCCGCGTCAGGCTAGCGATCTGCACACAGGATGGTGGCTGAGGCTGCCAGCTCGCCGTCCACGTCGGCGCTGACGGCAAACCTGGCGATACCGCGGCGCTCGGACAGCAACGTGGCGCGCAGCGTTACCCGGTCGCCCGGTACGCAGGGGCGCCTGAAACGCAGCTCGTCGGCGGCGGCGAAATAGTAGATCGACCCGTCTGCGGGCGTCTTGTTCTTGGTTTTGAAGCCGAGGATGCCCGCCGCCTGTGCCATTGCCTCCAGCAGCAGAACGCCTGGAAAAATAGGCTTTCCTGGAAAGTGTCCCTCGAAATAGGCTTCGTTGATACTGAGGTTCTTATAGGCCACGATCGACACCCCGGGAATCAGCTCAACCACCCGGTCTACGAGCAGGAAGGGGTAGCGGTGCGGAAGGTAGCTGCGAATTTCGTCTATATCCATCATCCGTTGTTATCCCTTGTCCGGTTGCCCGATCCGGCTCTCCATGGCCGCCAGCCGCTTCTGAATGGATTCCAACTGGGAGAAGCGCACCGCATTGCGCTTCCAGTTGCGGGTACTCATCATCGGAGTGCCACAGGAGTAGGAGCCAGGCTCGGTGATCGATTTGGTCACCATCGTCATCCCCGTGACGTGCACATGGTCGCAGATGTGCACATGCCCGACCACACCCACACCACCCGCCAGGGTGCAATCAGCGCCTATGGTCGTGCTTCCCGCCAGACCCGCGCAACCGGCTATCGCGGTATTTTTGCCGATGCGACAGTTGTGTCCTATCTGCACCAGGTTGTCGATGATGACGCCGTCCGCAATGACCGTGTGCCCCAGGGTACCGCGGTCCACGGTAGTGCAGGCGCCAATCTCCACCCGGTCGCCGATGCGCACGCCGCCCAGCTGGCACACTTTCTCCCAGCCCGCAGGGCCGGGCGCGAAGCCGAAGCCATCGGCCCCCAGCACCGCCTGGGCATGAACGACGCAGTGCTCCCCCAGGTATACGTCGTGGTAGATCACTGCATGGGGCAGAACCCGGGTTCCCTCACCCAGGCGGCTGTCGTGGCCAATGTAGACACCGGCGCCCAGCTCGACACCCGCCGCCAGCACGGCGCCCGCCTCCACCACCGCGTGCGGGCCTATGCTTGCCGAGGGATGGACGTGCGCATCCGGTGACACCACCGCCGCGGGGTGAACCCCCGGGGCTGGCCGCGGTGATTTATCGAACAGATGGGAGATTCGGGCAAATGCAAGGTAGGGCGCTTCGGCAATCAGGCAGGCCACGGGACAAAGCTCCACCAGCGCGGGCGGAAGTATTACCGCGCCCGCCCTGGTAGAGGCCAGTTGTGGGAGATACTTCCTGTTGGCCAGAAACGCGATTTCACCGGCATCCGCCTCCGCCAGGGTAGCTATGCCGGTAAGAATCTTGCCTGCTTCGCCGGTGAACCCAAGACCGAAGCGGTCCGCCAGTTCAGCCAGCGTGTACATGCTGCGTCTACTTCGCGGCCATCTGGTTGAGTTTTTCAGTCACTTTTGCGGTGATGCTGTAGCTCTCTTCCGCGTGAATGACCGCACCGCGCTGCAGCAGCAGACCAATACCCTCGGAGGTGATGAGCTCCCGCAGGACCTGCTGGACCTTGGGCCCAAGATCCTGCAACAGGGCCTGGGCGGCCGCCTGCTCGACCTGCTGCACCTTGCCAACCACCTGCTCAAGCTCGGCCTGCTTGGCGGACAGTTTCTGCCGTGCGGCCGACTGCTGGTCCTGGCTCATAACCGGCCCGTCCTTCTGGAACGCCTTGACCATTTCATCCATTTCCTTCTTCAGGCGCTCGAACTCCGCCTTGTCGGCCTTGAAGCTGTCCTGGTTCCTGAGTTCCTCCAGGCGCTTCTGGGCGACATCTGTCTGCAGGATGGCTTCCTGCAAATCGACGACAGCGATCTTCCCCTCGGCCCAACCAAGGGTTGGCACGGCCAGGACCAATATGGCAAATGTAAACTTGAGCAGCTTAGACACGGTTTTCTCCGGGTGATAGTAAAGTGAAAGAATCAGAAACCACGGCCGAGCGTGAACTGGAACATTTCGTCCTGGTCATACTCGCCTTCATTGAACGGCTTGGCCAGGCTGAAAGTCAGCGGACCGAAGCCGGTAATCCAGGTCAGGCCGACGCCGAGTGAGTAGCGCAGCTGACCGAAATCGACGTTGTCACAGTTGAGCTGGGTGGCACCGCAGTCGGTGCTAAACACATTGCCCGCGTCCATGAAGAAAGCGGTGCGCAGGCTGTTCTGGTCCTTGACGAACGGCAGGGGGAAGATCAGCTCGGCGCCGCCCACTACCAGCACGTTGCCGCCGAAAGGATCGCCATTGGGGTTATTGGGCAGTTGCACCCCTAGCTTGCCCGCCGCAGGCAGGTAGACGTAACCAAATTCGTTGCCCTTGGGCCCGCCAAACTCCAGCGGCCTGCCGTTGGCGTCGATCTTGGTAACCGGCTGGGCCACCGTATAGGGCAGCGCCGGGGTACTGCGCGGGCCGAGGGTATTGCTCTGGTAACCGCGCACGGTGCCGAAGCCCCCGGCGAAGAAGTTTTCAAAGAACGGCAGGCCGTTGGTATCACCAAGGCCGTCGCCAAACCCGAGCTCGCTGTGCAGGCGCAGGCTCCAGCTGGGCGACAACAGCGGCACCGGGAAGTAGATCTCACCGTTGTAGGTCAGCTTGTAGAATTCCAGGTCCGACACAGGGACGGAGAGCTCGAGGGCTACCGTGTTGGCTGTGCCACGGGTGGCGAGCCGGCCCCGGTTGAGGGTGGACTGGCTCCAGCTGGAGGTGACGGTATAGTTCAGGAATTCATTGCCGTTGGCATCGAGGAAGCCCTCCTGCAAGGGCTCAATTTCGAACTCCGGGGGGAGAGTGTCTATCGGCTGCAGGACCTCCACAGAGCTGTAGGTGCCATCGGGCCGGAGCGTGTTGACGAACCAGTCCTCGACGGACCGTTCAAGCCGGGGACTGCCCGAGATTTCCTGCACCGCAAAGCGGCCTGCGGTGACCTCGGTATTGGCGGCGCCGAAGCTGAAGCCCAGACGCTGGGTTTCCCTGATGGGGTAGCCGAAGTTGATGTTGCCCCCAATTGTGTCGGTGGAGTAGCTTGCGACGTTGATTTCAGACAGGTCGGTGGAACGATAGAAAATATTGAAACCGCGGCTCACCCCATCCTCGGTGAAATACGGGTTGGTGTAACTGAAGTTATACAGGTCCTGGTATTCCGAGCTGTTGAGGGCGAGCCCGATCCGCTTGCCGGTGCCGAGGAAGTTGTCCTGCTGCACGTTCAGGCCGAGGATGATACCGGCATCCTGGGCGTAACCCACGCTGGCGCCGATACTGCCGGAGGACTGCTCCTCGACGGTGTACTCGGCATCGATCAGATCATCGTGGCCTGGCACTTCCTTGGTTTCGACCGTGGCCTTGCTGAAGAAGCCCAGGCGTTCCAGGCGCACTCTCCCCTGCTCGATATTCGCGGCGGAGGCGGGGGCTGACTCCATCTGCCGCATCTCCCGCCGCAGCACGTCATCGGCGGTTTTCATATTGCCCTTGAAGTCGATGCGGCGCACGTAGGTGCGCTTGCCGGGGTCGACAAAAAACTTCATCGCCACGGTATTGTCTTCTTCGTTGATCTCGGGAATGCCCGTCACCTTGGCGAAGTTATAGCCGTCATTGCCCAGGCGCCGGGTCATGTACTCCTCGGTGCTGGTCACCATCTGCTGGGAGAAAATCTGGCCTTCGGATACCAGCACGAAGCGCTTCAGGTCCGCCTCCGGCAACACCAGGTCACCGGAAAGGTCGACTGAACTGATCGAATAAATCTCGCCCTCAGTGATGTTGGCCGTGATATAGACTTCTTTCATGTCCGGCGACACCGACACCTGGGTGGAATCGATGGTGAACGCAAGGTAACCGCGGTCCATGTAATAGGACTTAAGCTTCTCCAGGTCGCCGGTCAGTTTCTCCTTGGAATATTTGTCGTCGTTGCTGAAGAATGACAACCAGCCGGTGGTCTGCAGTTCAAACAGGTCGGCGAGTTCCTCGTCGCTGAAAGCCCGGTTGCCCACCACATTGATGTGCTTGATGGCCGCGACGGTGCCCTCGTCGACATCGATATTGATGGTGACCCGGTTGCGTGGCTCGGGAATGACCTCGGTCTCGATATTGGCGTCGTAACGGCCCTGCTGCACATACTGGCGCTGCAATTCCAGCTGCATGCCTTCCAGGGTGGAGCGCTGGAAAACCTGGCCAACCGCCAGCCCCGCGCCCTTGAGGCCATCGAGCAGCGCCTCCGTCTCGATTGCCTTGTTCCCCTCTATATTTATCTCGCTGATACTGGGGCGCTCTGCCACGACCACCACCAGCACGTTGCCTTCACGGCCGATACGGATGTCGTCGAAATTGCCCGTCGCGAACAGGCTGCGGGACGCTTCCCGGATGATCCTGTCATCCACCACATCGCCCACCGCCACCGGGAGTGCGGCGAACACGGTACCTGCAGACACCCGCTGCAGCCCTTCGACCCGGATATCGGCAATAATAAATGTCTCCGCGGAGGCCAGCGGCGCCATCAGCACCAGGGCCAGGGCGAGAAATATACCAATGCGTGTTATCAAAATTCTCTCGATCGACGGGTCGTGCCTGCTGGCAGGAATTATCTACAGGCGTGAAAAATCGTTATACAGGGCCAGGAACATTATACCCAGTACCAGGAACAAACCCAGCTGGTAACCGAGAGCCTGTATCTTCTCAGGTACCGGTCTCCCCGCCAATAGCTCGGCAAAGTAAAACAACAGGTGCCCGCCATCCAATACCGGAATGGGCAGCAGGTTCAACACCCCGAGACTGACGCTGAGCAGGGCCAGGAAACTGAGATACGCCTCCAGCCCGGACTTGGCGGAGGCGCTGGCAACTTTAGCAATCGTGATCGGCCCGCTCAAGTTTTTCGGTGAGATGAGGCCAACAATCATCTTCTTGATGGAGTTCAGGGTGAAAATCGCCAGCTCACCGGTGCGCTGGACGGCGGCACCCAGGGCCTCCACCGGGCCGCGGTCAAACGTGCGCAACAGTTCCTGCGGCATTTCAGGCAACTCCACCCCCAGGCCCACCCGACCGAGGGTTTCGCCGCTGTCATCCACAGCGGCCTCGGGTACGATGCTTACCCGGCGCAGCTCATCCCCGCGCTGGTACTCCACCTCGATGGGCATGCCGGGGCGGGCGCGCACATAGTCCACCCAGTCCATCCACAGGGGCATCGGTACCCCATCGGCCGTGATCACCCTGTCGCCAGGCTGAATGCCGGCCAGGTCCGCCGCGCCACCCTCAACCACCTGCCCCACTACCGGTGGCACGTCCGGTGTATACAGGGTGATCCCGAGTCCGCCAAAAAGGTCCGGCTGCTCTTCGCCTGACAGCCAGCGCTCAACGTGGGCCTGGGACTCGTAGACCACGTCGGAACCGGGGTATTTCGCCGCCAGGGCAATGCTGCCGGTATCCCCGATGCGGTCGAGCAGCCTGAAGCTGAGGGCCTGCCAGGTAGGGGTCTCGGCGCCGTCGACCGCGATGATTTCCTGGCCCGCCTCGAGCCCGGCCAAGTCAGCCGGCGAGCCCGCCTCGACCTCACCGATCACCGGTGCATAGCCGCTCTCGCCGGCCATGAACAGGCCCCAGTAAACCGCAACGGCGAGAATAAAATTCGCCAGGGGCCCGGCGCTGACCACTGCG
The DNA here is from genome assembly GCA_041307045.1 of Halioglobus sp. Classification (GTDB taxonomy): domain Bacteria; phylum Pseudomonadota; class Gammaproteobacteria; order Pseudomonadales; family Halieaceae; genus JARRPM01. The sequence continues at coordinate 363 of JBFZEF010000048.1, read as the reverse complement.
ATTCTTTGCAGCACCGGTTTGCGATTGAACGCCGCCCCAAGGTCGGCGGCAGGCACTTCCCCTTCCCGCTCGTCCAGCATCTTGACGAAGCCGCCAAGGGGTATTGCAGCAATGCTGTACTGGGTGCCCAGGCTGTCGCGCCAGCGCAAGAGTGCCGGGCCGAAGCCGATGGAGAATTGCAGCACCCGCACACCGCAACGCCTGGCCACCCAGAAATGACCAAACTCATGTACGGCGATCAATATGGCGAGAGTCACCAGCGTGATCCCGATCGTATAAAGCATATCCATCAGGCCAACCCCATTTTCCTGTCGCCCCGCACCAGCCTTGCAAGCTGCTCCGCGGCGATGTGCCGCGCCTCGG
>JBFZEF010000045.1:0-11059 GCA_041307045.1 Halioglobus sp. | reverse complement strand
CCGCGCAGGACCCGAGGGCTAGCGCCAGGATACAAATCAAGAGCAGACGAATGGTGGCGGTGTACATGGGCTTCCTCCGTTGCAAGCGCAGTGGCTGCTTCTGATTATGGATTGTGATGCAGGAACCGCTGCTGAAACGGTTCGAGGGCCGCGTATATTATGCTCTCCAGCTGGCCCCGGAAATTGAAAGTACTGGAGGGAATCAACTGGGTCAAGAACAGCACCACCAGGTCCTCCTGCGGGTCCACCCAGAACAGGGTGCTGGCCAGGCCGCCCCAGAAGTAACTGCCTGCGCTGGCGGGGAAGCCGTTGCGCACCGGGTCCAGCTTGGTGGCAAAGCCGAGGCCGAAGCCCACGCCCTGGTACGCCGTTTCGCTGAAACTGCCGGTGGCAAACTGCGCCATATCCACCCCGCCGGGCAGATGGTTGCTGGTCATGAACTGCAGGGTGCGCGAACCGATCACCCGCCGGCCATCGAGGCTGCCGCCATTGAGGAGCATCTGGCAGAAGCGGAAGTAGTCGCCGGCGGTGGACAGCAAGCCACCGCCGCCGGACCAGAAAGTTCGACGGGCGAAGTGGCTGTCCTTACAGTCATCCTGCAGCACCATTTCCTTCTGCAGGTTGCGCTCGTAGCAGGACGCAAGGCGGTCCACCTTGTCCGGCGGAATCTCGAAACTGGTGTCCACCATGCCCAGCGGTTCGAAAATGGCGGAACACATGTACTCAGGCAGGCTCTGGCCGCTGATCACTTCGATGAGGTAGCCCAGCACATCCGTCGCCAGGGAATAGTTCCAGCGCTCACCGGGAGAAAACTCCAGCGGCAGGCCGGCCAGCTGGTCGATCATCGCCTGCAGGGTATAGCCCCTGCGGGGCAGTCCAACGCTCAGCTCACGGTAGGCCGCATCCACATTGCTGGCCTGCATGAAGTCGTAGGTGAGCCCCGAGGTGTGCATGAACAGGTCCCGGATGGTCATAGAGCGCTCGCAGGGTACCGTAACAAACAGCGGGTGGGAGCCGCCCTTGCGGACCCGCAACTTCTTCCAACCCGGAATGAATCTGTGCACCGGGTCGTCCAGGGAGAACAGGCCGCGCTCCCAGAGCGTCATCAGGGCCACCGACGTGACCGGCTTGGTCATGGAGTAGATGCGCACGATGGTGTCGGCGGTCATGGGTGTGGCGCGCTCCACGTCCCGCATCCCTGCCACATCCAGATAGCAGACCTGGCCGCGCCGGGCCGCCAGGGCAATGCTGCCGGGTATCTTGCCAGGCGCCACATAGCACCTGCGCAAGTGTTCGCCCACCCGGGCGAGCTGCTCGCTGTTGATACCGACAGACTCGGGTGTAACCACCTCAGGTACCATACATTTTCCCCCACATGAAAATGCCACAGTGAACCGCGTAAAGCCCCGGGCTGGCAAGCCCCAGGCTGGCAAGTGGGTTATCTCTGTGACATCAACCCAGAGCCTGCTGCGTTCGCAATCGCAGAGCCGGCACCACATCGGATTCAAACCAGGGATTGCGGCGCAACCACAGGGTATTGCGCCCGGAGGGATGCGGCAGCGGAAAGTAGAACGGGCCAAAATCCCGCCAGCGCCGCACCCGCTGGGTCAGAGTCTCGCCCGGTGTAGCCTGCGCCACGGCGGGCGTCCGTGGCAGGTAGTAGTTCTGCGCGTAGGACCCCACCAGCAACACCAGGCGGATGTCCGGCAGCGCCCGCAGCAGCCGATCGTGCCAAAGGGGGGCGCAGTCCGGGGATGGCGGCAGGTCGCCGGACTTGCCCTTCCCGGGATAGCAGAAACCCATCGGTATAATGGCGACCTGGGATTCGTCATAAAATCGGTCGTTATCGAGCTGCAGCCACCGCCGCAGGCGGTCGCCGCTGGGATCGTCCCAGGGGATTCCACTGGCGTGCACCCGCGTGCCCGGGGCCTGACCGATAATCAGCAGGCGCGCGGACGGGCCGGCCCGCAGCACTGGCCTCGGCCCCAAGGGCAATCGGTCCTGGCAGTGGCAGCAGGCGCGCACCTGCGCCAGCAAATCCACCAGTGACACCTCGTCAACGCTATCGGCGCTCACTGGCCCCGCTCCTGCAATGCAAGTACTGGTACGAATAGTGGATCACACGCTGCAAATGAAGGAAGGCACACCCCACCGGGAAAAACAGGTACAGCTGCGCCTGGACAGGGAAAGGGGGACCGACGACATCGCACCGCCCGCATCATACAACGAAAGTGCGGGGGTCCAATATTAGAGCGCGACAAAAACGACTTGCATTAACGCTGGCCATGACCATAAATACCGACGACAACCCGGCAGACACTTTCACTGGCTCGCGTCGCTGCCCGCACCGCCCATGTCACGAGAACAGTGATGCGTGTATTCCTCCCTTCAATGCTGCTGGCACTGCTGCTGTCGGGCTGCTCGGAGAGCCCTCCTGAGACCCTATACTGGAAGATGCACGTTATCGCTGATAGCCAGGAAGGCGCGGACGGGGTGGACATTCTGGATATCGACGGCGACGGCGATGCCGACGCCGTGGTGGGATGGGAGGAATCCGGCAGGCTGCTGCTGCATGAGAACCCCGGCCCGACGCAGGTGCGCGAGCCCTGGGGCCACACCGCCATCAGCGGCGGGCTCACCGTGGGAAAAATCGAGGACGCCCGGTTTGCCGACTTCGATGCGGACGGTGTGGTCGATGCGGTGGTCAGCGCCACCGAGAAGGGCAGTGAGCGCATCGGGGTCCACTGGCTGACACAGCCCCGCCAGCCGCACAGCGAGGGCGCCTGGCAGGGCACCTGGCTCGACCAGTCGCTGCCGTATCTGTACCTCAAGGTTGCCATCGGCGAGATTGACGGGCATGGCGCCAGGGACATCCTGGCCGGCTCTAAAGCCAAAGGCAAAGCCGGCGCTCTGGTATGGTACCAGGCCCCCGCAGCAACCGGCCCGGACACTGCCGACCAGTGGCGCAGCCATTTTATTGACCAGATCGACTGGATCGACAGCCTTGCCATCGTCGACATCAATGGCGACGGGCGCAACGACCTGCTGCTGAATTACTGGAACAATCTGCTCTGGTACGAAAACCTGGGCCTGGATGCTGGGGCGGGAAAGGCCGCCCTGCCGCGCTGGCAAAAGCACCTGATCAGCAACACCACCGGATCCTACTTTGCCGACTGCTCCAATGGTGCCGGCACTGGCGAACTGCTGGTGGTGGGAGCTGACCTATCGTCGGCCGGCCCGGGTGATGTCGTCCTGTACCTGGTGGGCAGGGTAGTCGACGCCAGCGGACAGTGGGACGCGCTCTGGCTGCAGCGCGAAATCCGCACCCATGATCCGCTGCCAAGACAGGCTGGAGAGGACGACTACGCAATCAAGGGTATCGCCTGCGGCAACATCGACACCGATGCGCGACAGGACATCGTCATCACGGCAAGTGGACGCGGGCACGGGGTTTTCGCCCTGATGAACATGAACTATTCCTTGGCCGACCAGACGCTGCGCCTGCAGGTGATCGCCAGTGACGAATTCAATTCACGCAAGGGCATCAAGCATGACAACCTGGTTCTGCAGGACCTGGACGGGGATGGTGCCCTCGATATCATCACCACGGAGGAGAACGGCGCGCGCGGCCTGCTCAGCCGGCTGTTACCGGGCCTGATCACGCGGGGCCTGGGATTGATCTGGTACGAAAACCCCGGCAGCACAGCGGCCGAGTAATGCGTTCGCCTGATGATGCGCGGTTGCCCGTGCCGACGGGCTACTGCTACTATCGCGCCCTTGTAACGCCCACCTGCTGCAAGCCATTCAGCCGCCCCCGGAGCACCTATGACCCGCCTGTCGCTGCCTGACCTGGAAAATCACGCGGAATTCGTCCAGCGCCACATAGGCCCCACTCCCAGCCAGCAGGCTGAGATGGCCCGGGCGATAGGCTATGACAGCCTCGACGCCCTGATCGACGCCACCGTGCCCGCCGCCATCCGGCGCCAACAGCCGATGGCCCTGCCCGGCGCGCAATCGGAACAGGCAGTGCTGGCGAGGCTGCGCGCGCTGGCTGCACAAAACGTGGTCAACAAGTCCTATATCGGTACCGGCTACTACAACACCTGGACACCCGCCGTGATCCAGCGCAACGTGCTGGAAAACCCGGGCTGGTACACCGCCTACACCCCTTACCAGCCGGAAATCTCCCAGGGCCGACTGGAGGCGCTGCTCACCTTTCAACAGATGATACTCGACCTCACCGGCATGGACCTGGCCAACGCCTCCATGCTCGACGAGGGCACCGCCGCCGCCGAGGCCATGACCCTGCTGCACCGGGTAAACAAGCGCAACCGCAGCAACACCTTCCTGGTGGCGGCCGACTGCCACCCCCAGACGATTGCCGTGGTGAAAACCCGGGCGCAGGCGCTGGACATCGACGTGGTAGTGGGCGCCCCCGGGGACCTGCCGGGCAGCACGGAAGCATTCGGCCTGCTGCTGCAGTATCCCGGCACCTGGGGCCAGCTGGAGGATATCTCACCGCTGATCGACAGGGCACACAAGGCCAATACCCTGGTGACGGTGGCCGCCGATATTATGGCCCTGCTACTGCTGAAATCGCCGGGGGCCCTGGGAGCCGACGTGGTGGTGGGCAACACCCAGCGCTTTGGCGTACCCATGGGATTCGGCGGCCCCCACGCCGCCTACTTCGCCACCAGGGATGCCTACAAGCGTTCGACCCCCGGTCGCATCATCGGGGTTTCCATCGATCGGCGCGGCAACCAGGCCCTGCGCATGGCCATGCAGACCCGCGAGCAGCACATCCGCCGGGAGAAGGCCACCAGCAATATCTGCACCTCCCAGGCGCTGCTTGCGATCATGGCCACTTTCTATGCCATGTACCACGGCCCCGCCGGCCTGCGCCGCATTGCCGAGCGCATTCACTACCTCACCGCACTGCTGGCCGCGGGCCTGGCGCAGGCCGGTTTGCGGCCGGAAAACGCCTGCTTCTTCGATACCCTGACGATCGACGTTGGCGACCGCCAGCCCGCCATTTACCAGCGCGCCCTGGCCCGGGGCATCAACCTGCGGCTGGCGGGCGCTGGCCGCCTGGGTATCTCCCTCGATGAAACCACCAGCGCCGACGATGTGCAGTGCCTGTGGTCGGTGTTCAGCGACGGCCCGGGGCCTGACCTCGAGCGTGTGGCGGCCGGGCTTGATCACGCCGCGGGTATCCCGGCGGCCCTGCGGCGCGAGATCGATTACTTGCAGCACCCGCTGTTCAACGACTACCACTCGGAAACCGCGATGCTGCGCTATATGCGCTATCTGGAGGACAAGGACATTGCGCTCAACCGGGCCATGATCCCGCTGGGCAGTTGCACCATGAAGCTCAACGCCACCACGCAGATGCTGCCTATCACCTGGCCGGAGTTCGCCGGGCTGCACCCGTTCGCGCCGGCAGAGCAAGCAAAAGGCTACCAGGCCATGCTGGCGGAACTCGAGCATATGCTGCGCGAATGCACCGGCTATGACGCCATATCCCTGCAACCCAACGCCGGCTCCCAGGGCGAGTACGCGGGCCTGCTGTGCATCCGCCGCTACCACGAGAGCCGCGGCGACCACCAGCGCAATATCTGCCTGATCCCGTCCTCCGCCCACGGCACCAATCCCGCCAGTGCGGCCCTGGCAGGCATGCAAGTGGTGATCGTGGAGTGCGACGCCCTGGGCAATGTGGATCTGGAGGACCTGCGCGCCAAGGCCGGGCGCCACCGGGAGGAGCTGGCGTGCATCATGGTCACCTACCCCTCCACCCACGGCGTGTTCGAGGAGTCGATCGTGGAACTGTGCCAGATCGTGCACGAACACGGCGGCCAGGTGTATGTCGATGGCGCCAACCTCAACGCCCTGGTGGGTATCGCGGCGCCGGGCAAGTTCGGGGCGGACGTGTCGCACCTCAACCTGCACAAGACTTTCTGTATTCCTCACGGTGGCGGCGGCCCGGGCATGGGCCCCATCGGCGTGGGGGCTCACCTGCAGCCCTTCCTGCCAAGCCACCCGGTGTGCCCGCTACCCGGCCTGGCTGAGGGCAACGACGTGGTCTCCTCCGCGCCCTATGGCAGCGCCTCGATCCTGCCGATTTCCTGGAGCTACATTGCACTGATGGGCGGCGCGGGCCTGGTCCAGGCCACATGCGTGGCCATTCTCAATGCCAACTACATCGCCCACCGCCTGAAGAACCACTACCCCATCCTCTACACCGGCAAAACAGGCAATGTCGCCCACGAGTGCATCCTCGACATACGGCCCATCAAGGAGGCGAGCGGGGTGACCGAAGAGGACGTGGCCAAGCGCCTGATCGACTACGGCTTCCACGCCCCCACCATGTCATTCCCGGTGGCGGGCACCCTGATGGTGGAACCCACCGAGTCCGAGTCGCTGCAGGAACTGGATCGCTTCTGCGATGCCATGATCGCGATCCGGGAAGAGATCAGCGCCGTGCAGGAGTGCCGTCTGGACGCGCAGGACAACCCCCTGACCAACGCCCCCCACACCCTGGCGGACGTGGCGGCAAGCCACTGGGACCACCCCTACTCCCGCGAGCTGGCGGCCTACCCGGTGGATTCCCTGCGCCGCTACAAGTACTGGGCGCCGGTGAACCGGGTAGACAATGTCTACGGTGACAGGAACCTGTTCTGCGCCTGTCCGGCGGTTGATTCCTACCGGGATCCGGAGCAAGCTCTGGTGCCATAGTCAGGCGAGGTCACTGACACCGATGATGTACCTCTGATCCCATGACACTGTCCGACGCAGAGCGCTATTTCTTTCGGTCCCTTGGCGCTGCAATGCTCGCGCTGGCAGGCAGCGCTCTGGTTCTGGTGGTCGCCTTTGTCACTTACCCGACGGGCTTTCCCGCGCAGGGAAGTCCGGCAGAAAGCCAGGCAATAAGCGGAAGGCAGTTCCAGACCATCATGGGCACCACCCGTTTCGAGGGCGACGCGCTGATACTGGCAGGGCTTGCGGCGGAAGGCGCACTCGTCTCCCATACCATCGAACTGAGGGCTGAGAGTCACCCCCACCTGCGCTACCGGATCAAGGGTTTACAGCCGGGTCTGCAGGCGAAATTTTTCTGGCGAACAGCAGAGACCGGCGGTGAAATGTTTGCGGCATCCCTGCCAGGAAACGGCGACCGTGCCGCCACTGCCAATCTGGCCGCACAACCCGGCTGGCGCGGCACCATAACCGATATTGCCCTGTATATAACCGGAGATCTGCGCGGCCAGGACCTCGTCATCCCGGGTATATCCCTCGATCCTTATACGTGGCAGGGCATGCTTGCAGCGGTCTTCTGTGAATGGACAGGCTTTCGGGGCTGGACCCCGGCATCGATCAATCTTTTGGCTGGTACACCCGACGCACCGCTGGCGGAAACGCTTTCACCCACAGTGGCCGCGGCCGCATGGGCGGGTCTGGCGCTGGCTTTCCTGCTCGGCTACAGCGTCCTCAGGTGCAGGAATTACCCGATCAGCTGCGGCGCTGTGATCCTGATCCCCTGGATCGCGGTTGACCAATTATGGCAACTCGAGTTGGGTTCTCAGTTGCAGGAGACAAGGCATGTTTTCGGCGGCAAGACGACCCACCAGAAGCACCTGGCCGATCTGGACGGTAAAATCTACAGCTATGCGAAACGACTGAAGGACCAGGTACTACCCCCGTCGCCGGCCAGGGTTTTTATACTGCACGACTCCTGGGACCATAACCTCTTCAGGTTGAAGACGCAGTACTATCTGCTGCCCCACAATATTTATAATTTCGGCCTCACCCCGCCGGACGGGAGCGTGCACGCGGGTGACTTTATCCTGGTCCTCGGCTCGGTACCCGATCTGCGTTTTGACGCGAACAGCCAGCAACTGGAGTGGACAGGGCAAAGACTCCCTGTAAAAGCGTTGGACAACGATCCGCTTGGCAGGCTTTTCCAGGTCGTGCCAATACCGGGTGTTCCACCGGACCCGGTCAACCAGCTGGAGTATCCCGGTGGCTGACCCGATCTCCTACCCGGGACTGATAACAGCGCTATTACTGCCCTGGTTCGCCGGCACTGTGTTGACACGCCGACTGCTGCTCCGGTCCAGTCGCTGGAACTGGTGTATCGTAATTGGCCAGGGTTACTTCCTGGGCATTTTTGCCACGACGCTTATCATACGACTGAGTCATTGGAGCGGTGCTGGACTGCATTTCTGGAGCCTTGCGGCAGCGGTAGCGCTGCTTGGCATTTTCGGCATCCTTATTCCATCGCGCCTGAGTACACCGGACTATCTTCCGGGCGCCACTTCCGTGCCAATGCCTTACTGGCAAAAAGTCGTGATGACAATGTTGCTTGCCTTGCTTGCCTGGCGCTACCTCACGATTGTGCAGGAAATGCTGCTGCGGCCTCTGTATGCCTGGGATGCCTGGATGAACTGGGTGCCGAAGGCGATAGTGTGGTTTCACGCCAAGGGGCTGACGCCCTATGTCACCCCTGAACAATGGCTCGCCCAGGGGCCGGAAGCACTCGGCTATACGCTGGGCAACAGCGAAGCCTCAACGTACCCGCCCACGGTACCGCTGATTCAGTTATGGAGCATGCTTGGCGCCCGAACCTGGGACGACAGCCGCCTGTTTCTGCCCTGGTTTCTCGCTGCACTGAATCTCGGCTTGGCACTCTACGGCCACTTGCGCATGGCGGGCGCAAGCGTCATTGTTTCTACAGTTGCATGCTACATGCTGCTCAGCATGCCCTATCTAAACGTGCATACCACACTGGCTGGCTACGCCGATTTATGGCTTGCAGCCTGCTTCGGCCTAGCCGTCTTCGCGCTCCACGAATGGCAGAAGGATCGACAATGGGCATACGCAATGCTGTGCCTCTTCCTGGCCTATATGTGCAGCCAGTTAAAGAACCCGGGCATGGTCCTGGGCGCTATCATCCTTGCCACGTTCGTCAGATCGTGGCTGAACCTCAAACAGCGGACTGAGCTGGCGATTGCTCTGATGCTGGCGGTGCTGATTGGATTGATGCTGGTATTCGGCGTCAGCGTCGACATCCCGTTACTGGGGCATATCTCATTCAGTAGCAGCGCCATTTCACTGCCTGGACTCGGCGACTTCAGGTTTGAGTACCAGTCGGTATGGCCTGCCTTCGCCCAGTCATTGTTCACCTTGCTCAACTGGAACCTGATATTCTATCTTGGCATTCTGGTAACTTTGATCAAGGTTGTCCGCGGCGAACTGCTCAAGCCGGCATCGAATGAACTGCTGGTGCTGGCTTTGACAGCAGTATTTCTGGTGGTGGTTTTCCAGTTTACGGGCCACTCTCAGGAGGCGCTCAATTTCGTGACTATCAACAGGGCAGTGCTGCACCCGATCCCCGTCCTGGTGTTTTACCTGTTCCTGCAACTCGATGGGCAATTTTCTGCAAAGCGGCACCCTGCCGATGGCGACCCGGTTGATCGCAACCGCTATCCCCGGTCCCCAGGCTGACGCCTTGTTCGCCCAAATCCTCAAAAGTGTGCAACCGATAATCGCCAGGGTCTGTGATGGTATTTAGGCAAGCACTTCGCAACAGTATCCCTCCTTCATTGAAGCTGTTTTTGCAACGCAGCGCGGTTGTCACCGTGATCCGCGTCACAGGCCTGTTGATTGTCTTCTGCCTCCAAATTCTCCTGGCCCGGCTGATCGGCAGTAGCGAAGAATACGGCAAATACGCCTGGGGCCAATCGATCCTGTTCATGGCGGGAACGCTCGCCGCGATGGGTGTCCCCATTGCGACCAGCCGATTCATTGCTTCACTGAATACGTCAGAAGACGAAAATGCCGTAGCGGCCGTGGTTGATCGCGCTCGCAGATTGCTCTCGTGGTCCTTCTGCATACTACTGCTGCTTGCCTTCGGCATGCTTATCGCTGGCAAAACGATAACGAACTACAGTTTGTACCTGAATCTATCTGCCATAGCCCTGGTGTTCGCTCCCGGGGTGTCACTGCTGCTGCTTTACCAGCATATGTCCCGGGCGCGACAATGGCTTTTCCTTGCATTTCTACCTATGCAGGTGCTCCGTCCGGCCGCGACCGCTCTGCTGGCGGTCACCGCCTGGTGGCTTCTCGGAGATAGCCTCCCCGGAGCACTGACCCTGATCCTGGTTGGCTTGAGTGTCTTTGCGGCAAGCGTTATCCAGGGATCGATATTTCACTCTCGACAAAGAAAACTTCTGGCAGGGGCACAGGAGGACTCCGCCAGCCATAATCAGGAATATCATCCTGCCGAGCTTTCTCGTACCGCATTTCCCATATTTGTAACGCGCATTGCGAGCGTGATAATAGAGTATTCCAATGTACTTCTGGTTGGCTTCCTGGCCGGCCCCGCACAGGCCGGAGCCTACTTTGCCGCAGAAAGGCTGGCGCAGCTTGCGCTTATACCTCCTTCGATAATGAGCTCAGTATGCCAACCTGAATTGGCTGCCGCGAACGCCATGGGGAACCCACAACTGCTGAAAGGTATCAACAGACGCGCGGTCCACGGCGGCCTCTGGCCGACTGTCGCCATAGGCTTGATCTCAATACTTCTTGCCGGTCCATTGCTGTCGTTGTTCGGGGACAACTTTACTTCAGCGACTCCGGTTCTTGTAATTCTCATACTTGGATTGATTATGAAGACCGCCCTGGGGCCCGTGGAAGATTTGCTTTTGATGACTGGAAACCAACGAGTTCTGCCGCGAGTAATGTTTACAACAGCAATCTTCCACCTGCTGTCACTAAGTGTGCTGGTGCCGCTACAGGGGGCCGCCGGGGCAGCCTTGACCAGCGCTTTGAGCGGCCTTTTGTCATCCTTCTGGCTGATGCGGTTGGTAACAGACAAAGTTGCCATTAACCCGACGATATTGGCTGGCAGGAATTAGCAGGCGGCCAAGCTCTCGGCACGCCTGCCGCCAGGGTTTTTCACCGCGGCGTGTACCAGGGCGCCACCGCCTGTTGTGGCTGCAGCGGTATCTGGTCCAGTTGCCTGAGCACAGATTGATCCAGCAGGGGATCCGCTGTGCGCACTCGC
>JBFZEF010000044.1:0-3164 GCA_041307045.1 Halioglobus sp. | reverse complement strand
GCTTCCATCACCCCTCCCGGGAGAAGGCGCGAATGGTATCGACCACCCGGCGAATCTCGGCCTCGGTCAGTTCCGGAAACATCGGCAGGCTGAGGATTTCTTCCACCTGACCGTCCGCAATTGGAAAGTCGCCCTTGCGGTGCCCCATCGCGGCGTAGGCCGGCTGGAAAGGCACTTCCAGGGGGTAGACCGGCACGGCGTGGATGCCGCGCTCCAACAAATAAGCCTGCAGCGCGTCGCGCCTGGGCGCGCGGATGGTGTACATGTAGTACACGTGGCGGCGGTCGGACAGCTCGGCCGGCGGGATGACCGGAGCGTCCCACAACAGGCGGGTGTATAACAGGGCCGCCTTGCGGCGCAGCGCAATCCACTCCTCAAGATGGCGCAGTTTGACGCTCAAAATGGCCGCCTGCAGGTCGCCCAGGCGCTGCTGGTAGCCGATCACCTCGTGCAGGTACTTCTGGCGCTGCCCCATGTAGCGCAGCATCTTGACCTTTTCAGCCAGGGCCGGGTCGTCCGTCGTCACGGCTCCGCCGTCACCGTAAGCGCCCAGCACCTTGGTCGGGTAGAAGCTGAAGCAGCCGATGTGCCCCAGCGAGCCGGCCTTGCGCCCTTTGTAGAGGGCTCCGTGGGTGTGGGCGTCGTCCTCGATGACAAACAGGTTGTGCCGCCGCGCAATCTCGCCCAGCGCGTCCATATCGCTGACCTGCCCGTACAGGTGCACCGGCAGGATCGCCCTGGTGCGCGAGGTGATCTTGCGCTCCACATCCAGCGGGTCCATGTTGTGGGTCAGCGGGTCGATGTCCGCGAAGACCGGCGCCGCCCCGCTGTAGGAGATGGCGAAGACCGTGGCGATGTAGGTGTTCGGGACGGTGATGACCTCGTCGCCTGGCCCGATCCCGCAGGCCAGCAGCGCCAGGTGCAGGGCGGTGGTGCCGCTGCTGACCCCCACACAGAATGCGGTCTGGCAGTATTCGGCGAACTCGCGTTCGAACTGCGTCAGGAACGGCCCCATGGTGAACTTGCCGCCGCTCATCACGGCCTCGGTGGCAGCCTGGATTTCCTCTTTGATCGCAGCATACTGGCGGGTTAAATTCTCAAACGGGATTTGCGCTTCCATCGCACATCCTTCCTGAAAAAGCAGGTTGAAAACCTCTGACGGTTAATCATAGCACAGCGCGCAAAAATCGCAGCCGCGACCTTTTGCCGGTTGGTTGGGCGGTCCGAAATGTCGCTGGCCTGTGCCTTCCGGGTAGGGGTGGGTCTCCTGGATCATCCCTAATCTGTGCTTAACCGAAAGACCCACCCTCTAAATCAACCGTGGTCTGTTGACCTCGCGATCAACATCATGCGCCTGCCCGGTTGGTTGGGCGGGTCTCTCGGGTTGGCCACCGCTCCTGGCCTGACCAGGCGCCTGTTCCCCCATCTGTCCGGCCCGCGCTGGCGACCCGCCCCTACCAGAGGCGGGCGGTCCGAAATGTCGCTGCCCCGCGAATGGATGGGTAAGTACGGGACTGAAGTCCCTTCTCATTACGCGGAGGCCAGGTTTGGCTTCAGTGCGCTGAGGAGGGGTTTCAACCCCGACGGTGAAAGTCCTCAGCGCCCCTACAAACCCGCCATGCTTTTCTCCCAATCTATACTACAATTATTACATGTCCCTCGCCGCCGGCTCCCTTGTCGAATTGCGCCTGACCGCCTCCGGGCTGGCCGGGCGGGTGGCCTGCCCCGCCAACATCCACCCGGCCCCCGGCCAATATCTGCTGGCCTCCACCGCCGACGACACGGAGGTGCTGCCTGTGGCGCTGTTCATGGCCGGGCTGCCGCGCGGAGAGGAACTGCCTGTCGCGCCGCCCCTGCCCCCGCACTGGGCCGCCGGCGCGCCCCTGCAGCTGCGCGGGCCGCTGGGCAAAGGCTTTGTGCTCTCCCCCACGGCGCGCCGCCTGGCCCTGGTGGCCTGGCAGGCCCCGCCTGAGATGCTCTTCCCCTTGTGCGAGCTGGGGCTGAGGCAGGGCGCCGCGGTGGCCTTCTACACCGCCCTCTCACCCGACCATTTGCCCGCCGAGGTCGAAATCCTGCCGCTCGACCTGCTGGGCGAAGCGCTGGCCTGGGCCGATTCCCTGGCCGTGGTCCTACCGCGCGAAGCGGTGGTCGATTTCCGCACCCGCGTTGGTGTGAAGCCGTACGAACGCTTCTCCATCCCCGCCCAGGCCCTGGTGCTGGGCCCCATGCCGTGCGGCGGGCTGGCCGAGTGCGGCGTGTGCGCGGTCCACACCACCCGCGGCTGGCTGCACGCCTGCAGCGACGGCCCGGTGTTCGACCTCAACGAACTGGAGCCGGCATGAGCCTGGGCCAGGAGCTGTTCTTCACCTCGCCGTATCTCAACGCCGCCGGGACGCTGGGTTTCCACCCGCCGGCGCGCTGGCCCATCCCCGAAGCGCAGGGAGCTTTCATCACCAATCCCATCAGCCAGGGGCCGCGCACCCCGGCCGCCGAACGCAATGTGCTGCCCTTCCCCGGCGGCTTTTTGATGCACACCGGCCTGCCCAACCCCGGCTTGAGGCGCGTCGTGCGCCACAACGCCCGGCGCTGGGCGCAGACCAGCCTGCCGGTGTGGGTGCACCTGCTGGCCGAAGACCCCGCCTCGGTCGCCCAAATGGTGCGCCGCCTGGAGGAGGTGGAAGGCGTAATGGCCGTGGAGTTGGGCCTGCCGCTCTCCGAGCCGCCCGAAGTGCTGGTGGAAATCGTCCGGGCTGCCGCCGGCGAACTGCCGGTGTGCGTGTGCGTCCCGGTCACCCAGGTGGAAGAGGCTTGGGTCAAGCAGTTGGGCGAAGCGGGCGCCTCGGCGGTCACCCTGACCGCCCCGCGCGGCACGCTGATCCAGGAGGGCAGGCCTGTCACCGGCCGGATGTACGGCCCCGCGCTGCTGCCGCTGGCGGTTGCAGCGGTCCAGTCGGCGCGCAGGCTGGAACTCACCGTTCTGGCCGGCTGCGGGATTTACCGCCACCAGGACGCCGAGATGCTGCTGGGCGCCGGGGCCGCCGCGGTACAGCTGGACGCAGTGTTGTGGCGCGGGTGGGTGGAATGACTCAGGCTCCGAAAACCGTCTCCTCAGGCACGTCCGTGGGGCTCTCGAACTCGATCCGGTAGCCGTCCGGGTCGGTCAT
>JBFZEF010000043.1:0-2656 GCA_041307045.1 Halioglobus sp. | reverse complement strand
CTCGAAGTTGCCGTGTTGCATGGCGGAGAGTCTACGTGGATTCGCGCAAGGGGGATACGCCAGCCGGTGGCGGCAGCCGTTGACTGCAGCCGTTACCTGCAACCGTTCCCTGCAACCAGAGCAGGCTTGCCGGCATCGCGCCGCCCGGGAATATTCCCCGGGGCGAAATCATCTGAATTTTTTTTTCAGATGGCGGGAATAAATTCCCGGCCTGAACCGTTAACGGCATGTAAGTGGAGTGAAACCACCTGAGGAGGTAGCGAAGGGCATTGGGTGCAAAAAGTCTCTCGGCGCTCGTGGGCACAGTTCCTGAGCACAACAGAAGAGGCCTTGCAGTCCCGCTACCTACCTCAACTTTTTCTCGGAAAGGGGCGAAACCTGCCGCACTCTCGTGGCGTGGGGTTTATTGTTCCGGTGCAGCCTTTCCGTCACCCGTCTCACAGAGCAGGGACCGCTAGCCCTCTGCACTGAACCCCAGGGCCTATCGTCAACATGAGGCGATAGGCCCTGCTTCTCTTTTGCCCCTTCTGTTTGCTTTCCGGACTGTTGCTATAAGGACTTAACGAGTAACCGCGTTGGCCGTAGCGATGATCGCTCAGGCCAGCGGGAGCGCGCCGGGGCTATTTCCAGGCGCGGGCGATGAGGTCCGCTTCTTCCCGGGCATCCAGGGCAATACCTGCCGCGTTGCGGTCGACAAAATCGGCAATCTCGTCCGCACTGCCGCCGGCCCCGGCGGGGCGGTAGTCAGCCGAGGATTCGGCAGCGTCGGCGCCGGCCAGGGCCGTGGTGGCCCAGCCGGCGTCACCCCTGCAGGCCACCCCGTGCCAGCTGCCCTCGCTGCTGCGCAGGAGGTACTCGCGGCACCAGCTGCCGGCGGTGGTCTGGAAACTCAGCACCGGCCTCAGTTTGCGGCCATCGGCCAGCGCTTCCCAACCGTCGCCCCGGGAGGGGGCAGTTTCCAGGGCCAGGGACAGCAGGCTGTCCACGCCCGCCGCGCCGGGTGGGGCGGACTGCTGCTCCAGGCGGGTCACCAGGGTGGCCGACACGGCGACCACCAGGGAGGCGGCGAGGGCAAAGCCCCAGTTCATCACGCGCTTGCGGGGCGGATTGATGGGAGTATTGAGAGCCAGCTTGCGGCCGATAGGCACCACATTCGCCTGCGGTGCTTGCAGCAGGGCGAGGATTCGCTGGGGAATCGGCTGCTGGGCGATACCGTCGTAGGCCTGGTGCAGCTGCCCCTGCAGTGCCTGCATACGGGCCAACACCGATCCCAGGGCCGGCTCCGCCGCCAGACGCTGTTCGAGTTCCCCTGCGAGGGCGGGGGGCAGTTCCCCGTCCAGGTACCGGGACAGTAATTCATAATCCTGCTGTGTCGTGTCCATAGTCATCTCATTGCGCGTCCCGCGGGCCGCTGTGTTCAAGCAGATGGCGCCTGGCCCGGGCGATCCGGCTCATTATCGTCCCGATCGGCACGTCCAGTATCTCGGCGGCCTCCGCATAGCTCTTGCCGTCGATCGCCACCAGGGAAAGCGCCAGGCGCTGATCCGGCGGCAGGCCATTCAGGGCCGCGCTTACCGCTTCCAGTTCCCTTTCGCCACTGGCGGATTGTTCCGCGGAGGGCGAGTCGTTGTCTTCATCCACCACCAGTTGGGGGTACTTCTGCCGCACGTCCCTGGACCTGACTTCATCGATCCAGGCGTTTTTGCACACCCGGTATGCCCACCTGGCCACATGGGCGTCCGGCGGCATGCCCTTTTCAAGAACCCGTTCCACGGTGACCTGCAGCAGGTCATCCCCGTCGGCTGCATTGCCGGCCAGGGATAGGCAGAACCTGCGCAATCCGCCCAGCTCCGCGAGCAGTGCCTCGCGTTGTAGATCGCTGAGCATTGGCATTTCATTCCTGCTATGATGGGTGACGTTTGAGGGGTGGATTCTATTCCATCCGGGGGAATTATTCTTGAGGCTGGCCGTCAACGTAACAGGACAGGGTCGTTTGCGCCGGCTGGGGAGGGGCTCCATGGATACACCTAACTTGCTCAAAAACTGCGGAAGCATTCTCAGTCAGTCCGGGGCGGCGCGGGCTCGTCCCGGTTTTGGCTCCGCCCTGCTACTTACGCTGTCACTGTTGATTGGGGCTAACGGCGTCCAGGCGCAATTGTCGCTAGGCGGCGCGCCGGAAGAGAGTATCGACCAGGCCCTCGAGGATGCCGTGCAGGACCAGGTGGTAGAGCAGGTAGAGGAGCGGGTGCTGGTGCTCGGCGCCGAGGCCATAGAATCCGCGGTTGAAGACAAGGTTGAAGACGCTCTGGAGGGCGGGGTGGAGGACACGGTCGACCAGGCCGTGGAGGACACCGCCCAGCAGCAGGTGGAGGAGGCGATCCAGGAACAGGTTGAGGAGCAGATCGAGGAGCGGGCACTGGTGCTGGGTGCGCAGGCCATCGAGTCGGCGGTTGAGGACAAGGTTGATGCGGCCCTGCAGGACACGGTGGAGGACGCCGTGGCGGACACAGTGGAGGATAGGATTGAGTCTTTTGCGGGGTTTATCATTGAGATCAACTTCGAAGAAACCGTGGAGAACGACGTCGAGCGTGACGTCGAGGAAACCGTTGCCGTCCTGGTGGAGGACTCCGTAGAGACTCTCGTTGAGGAGCGGGTC
>JBFZEF010000042.1:0-3743 GCA_041307045.1 Halioglobus sp. | reverse complement strand
GGCGGCGACCGTCGCCACCGTCGGCCTGCTGATGGCCGGCGTCGGGGGAGCGGCATGAACGGGATCCGCCTGGAACTCAGGACTCACACGCCCTGGTGGCTGAACCTGGCCCTGCCGTTGGCGGCGATCGGAGTGGCACTGGTGCTGTGCAGCGGGCTCATCGTGCTGGCCGGGGCCAATGCCTTCACGGCCTACACGAAACTCTTCCTCAGTTCCCTCAGCACCCCCTTCAACTTGGTCGAAACCGTGGTCAAGGCCACCCCCCTGGTCTTCACGGGTCTGGCCGTCACCGTGGCGTTCCGCGCCAAGTTCTGGAACATCGGGGCGGAGGGCCAACTCCTGGCGGGCGCCATGGCGGCGGCCTTCATCGGCGCCCGCGAAGCGCTGCCGGCCTGGAGCCTGGTGCCCCTCATGCTGCTCGGCGGTGCGCTGGCCGGGTCGATCTGGGCCCTGCTGCCGGCGGTGCTGAAAACCCGCTACAAGGTGGATGACGTCGTCACGACCCTGCTGCTGAACTTTGTCCTCTATTATGGCATGCTGGCCCTGCTGGACGGGCCCTGGAAGGACCCGTTGAGCGGCTACCCGGATTCACCGGACATCCGCGCGGCGGCGGAGTTCCCGATCCTGCTGCGGGCCACCCGCCTGCACCTGGGCGTGCTGCTGGCCGCGGTTGCGGCCGCAGGGGTCTGGCTCATGCTGCGCCACACCACCCTGGGCTTCGAGATCAGCGCGGTGGGCGAAAGTCTGAAAGCCTCCCGCTATGCCGGCATCCCCATCGGGGCGGTGATCCTGCTGACGGCCGTCACCTCCGGCGCCCTGGCCGGATTGGCCGGTGTAGCGGAAGTCGGCGGCATTCACTTCCAGGTCATGGCCGGCCTGTCTCCGGGCTACGGCTACACGGGCATTGTCATCGCCATGCTCGCGCGCCTGAACCCCATCGGGGTTCTGCCGGCAGCGATCTTTTTTGCGGTCATCATCACCGGCGCCGAAGCCATGTCCCGGGCCACCGGGGTCCCGGTGTTTCTGGCCGACGTCATCCAGGGCATGTCCCTGATTACCATGCTGGCGGCGCTGATGCTGACCCACTACCGCATCCGCGTGAATCGGACCGGCCATGAATGAAATCCTGTCGCAGATTTTTCAGGTGGGTTTTTTCGCCGCCGTGATCCGCATCGCCACCCCGCTGGTTTTCGGCACCCTGGGGGAGTTGTTTGCCGAGCGGTCCGGCATCCTGAACCTGGGCATCGAGGGGATCATGATGCTGGCGGCCATGACCGGTTTTTCGACCGCCTTCTTCACCGGCAGCCTCTGGCTGGGGGTGCTGGCCGCCGTGCTGACCGGCGTCATTGCCGGCGGGGTGATGGGCCTTCTGACGGTCAGCCTGGGGCTGAGCCAGCACGTTTCGGGCATCGGTCTGACCCTGCTGTGTTCGGGGCTGTCGTTTTTCTTCTACCGGCTGATCTTCGGCCAGCCGTCCACGCTGCCGGCGATCAAACCCTTTGAAACCGTTGCGCTGCCCTGGCTTTCGGAGATCCCCGTCATCGGCCCGATCCTGTTCAACCAGTTCGCCCTGGTCTACCTGGCCATGCTGATCGTGCCCGCGGCGGCCTTCGTGCTCTTCCATACCCCGTGGGGCCTGAACCTGCGCACCGTGGGGGAAAACCCCCACGCCGCGTACTCCGCCGGGGTCAGCGTGAGCGCCATCCGCTACCAGGCCCTGCTGCTGTCGGGGGCCCTGATGGGCCTTGCCGGAGCCTTCCTGTGCATGGCCCAGTACAATGCCTACACCTTCGGGCTGATCTCGGGCCGCGGGTGGGTCTGCATCGCCCTGATCGTCTTCGGCCAGTGGAACCCTTGGAAAAGTGCGGCCGGGGCCATTCTGTTCGCCTGTATCGATGCCCTGCAGTTGCGCCTGCAGGCGAGCAGCGCGATCCACCTGCCCTACCAGGTATTCCTGATGCTGCCGTTTGTGCTCACCATCGTGGGGATGGCCCTGGTGTCCCGCAACGCGCTGGCGCCGGCCGCCCTGCTCAAACCCTTTCGCAAGGAGGCCCGCTGATGCTGGACCTCGTTATCCGCAACGCCAACCTGCCGGATGGCCGGCGGGGATACGACATCGCGATTCAAGACGGTCGCGTCAAGGAACTATCACCCGCGATTGACGCTGTCCCCCGCAGAGAAATCGATGCCGCCGGCTGCCTGGCAACACCGCCTTTCGTGGACAGCCATTTCCATATGGACTCCGCCCTGAGCTACGGCCAGCCGCGCGTGAACCGCAGCGGCACGCTGCTGGAGGGCATCCAGCTCTGGGGCGAGCTGAAACCGCAGTTGGCCGTCGAATCCATCAAGGCCCGCGCGCGCATGCTGTGCCAGTGGGCCATCGCCCGCGGGACACTCGCCATCCGCAGCCATGTCGACGTGGGCGACCCGCAGATGCTGGCCGTCCACGCCCTGCTGGAAATCCGTGAGGAGTTCAAACCCTTCCTCGACCTGCAGCTGGTTGCCTTTCCCCAGGACGGCTATTTCCGGCTGCCGGCCAATCGCGAAAATATGGTGCGGGCGCTGGACCTGGGAGTGGAGGTGGTGGGCGGCATCCCGCACTTCGAGCGCACCATGGCCGAGGGCGCCGAGTCGGTAAGAGCCCTGTGCGAGCTGGCCGCCGAACGCGACCTGATGGTCGACCTGCACTGCGATGAAAGCGACGATCCGCTCTCGCGCCACATCGAGACCCTGGCCTATCACACCCAGCGGCTGGGGTTGCAGGGGCGCGTGACCGGCTCGCACCTGACGTCGATGCACTCCATGGACAACTACTATGTCAGCAAACTCCTGCCGTTGATGGCCGAAGCCCGGGTGCACGCGGTGGCCAACCCGCTGATCAACATCACCCTGCAGGGACGGCACGACACCTACCCCAAGCGCCGCGGCATGACCCGCGTGAAAGAACTGATCCAGGCCGGGGTCAACGTCGCCTTCGGCCACGACTGCGTCATGGACCCCTGGTACCCCCTGGGTTCCGAGGACATGCTGGAAGTGGCGCACATGGGACTGCACGTGGCCCAGATGACCGGCGCCGAAGAGATGCAGCGCCTGTTCGAGGCCGTCACCGTCAACGGCGCCAAGGTCCTGGGGTTGGCGGACTACGGGCTCGCGCCGGGGTGTTTTGCCGACCTGGTCATCCTGCAGGCCGGCGACCCGGTGGAAGCGCTGCGCTTGAAACCGGCCCGGCTGCAGGTCATCCGCCGCGGGGCGCTGATCGCGGA
Organism: Halioglobus sp.; assembly: GCA_041307045.1. GTDB lineage: Bacteria > Pseudomonadota > Gammaproteobacteria > Pseudomonadales > Halieaceae > JARRPM01. The sequence continues at coordinate 480 of JBFZEF010000042.1, read as the reverse complement.
GACGGCACCGGTTGCGAGCCGCCTGAACCTGGGAGGGCCGCCTTTAGCGGTTGATTTCCGGCAGCCGACCGTTTGAACCGCAACCGCGAGCGCCTTCCCCGCAGTCTGCGGCAGGGTGCTTCAACTATCCTGAAGCGCGCATGCGCCCGTGCCGCGCTTTCCTTCTGCGCCGCGGATCAGGTTTTTTCATGCTGCGCCGCCCGCTTGGAGCTGCGCCAGCAGGCGGGTGATTTCCGGCGCGGCCGCCAGGCCGGAAAGCCAGCGTTCCGGGATGGCGGAGCGCCCGCCCCAGGCGCCGAGCACCAGGCCGGCCAGCAAACCGCGACCGGCCGAGTCCCCGCCGGCCATGACGTTCTCAATCAGGCCCTCCTCCAGCCGCTCCTCGTATTTTGCGATCAGGTGAACCGTGGCGGGCAGGGCCGCCGAGATTTCGCACATCTGCCCGAAGCGGCGCACGGCGCCGAGGGTCTCCTCGGAAGC
>JBFZEF010000041.1:0-2488 GCA_041307045.1 Halioglobus sp. | reverse complement strand
GGTCGGCCGGCTCCGCGTCGATATCGCCATCCCCAGCGACACCGCCGCCGACAGCTGGCGGCTGCACTTCGGCCTCGGGGTGGATCTGTGAGCTCGCTGCGACGGCTGGCGTGGGGGGTCCTGTTCCTGCTGCTGGTGCTGGGGGCCGGCCTGCCGCTGGGCGGCTATGGCCTGCTGGCGAGCACGGCGGGAACCCGCTGGCTGCTGCAAACCATGGCGGAGTTGACGAAAAGCGCCGATTTTTCCCTGCAGATCGGCGAAATAAACGGAACTTTGCTTGATGAGTTGCAGCTGCGCCGGGTCCGGCTACGGGCCGCCGGCAGCACGCTCGACATCGAGACCCTGGCCCTGCGCTGGCACCCCGCGGCCCTGCTGGCGCGCAGGCTGCACGTCCAGGCACTCGAATTCGGCGGCGTACGGGTGCAGCCGCCACCCCCGGGACCCGAACCCGCCGAACCGCCGGCGCTACCGGACCTGGGGCTGCCGCTGGTGGTGGAACTGGAGCGGCTGCGGCTCGACCGCCTGGTCGTGGTCCAGGACGGTGACGACCTGGCAATTGAAACCATCGCCTTTGGCGCGCACCTCGACAACGCCGCCTGGCGCGTGCGCGAGCTGGTGGTACGGGGCATGGGGCTGGACCTCACGGGCGAGGTCGGATTGGGTCCACAGGCACCGCACCCGCTCGACGGCCGCCTGGCCGGCAGCGTCCTGGCGCCGGAAATCGGGCCGGTGCAGGCGGAACTGCAGTTGTCCGGCGCCGCCCTGACGCCCGCTTTCGACCTGGCGGTACGCAGTCCGGCGGTAGTGCGGGTGCAGGGCGCGGCCAACCTGGTCGAACCCGAGCCAAGCTTCCGTCTCGATGCCAGCTGGCCACAGCTCAACTGGCCGCTGCAGGGCGCGCCCCAGGTCGAGACCAGCGCCGGCCGGCTGGAGCTGCGGGGCAGCCCCTCCGACTACCGCCTGGAGCTGACGACCCAGGTGCCGGGCGAGGGTTTGCCGGCCACCGAGGTCCGGTTGCAGGGACAGGGCGACAGCCGGGGGCTGCGGCTCGCGCCCCTGACCCTGCGAAGCGGGTCCGGCGAGCTGACCGCCAAGGGCCCGGTTGACTGGCAACCGGCAGTGACCTGGGACCTGGCGCTGCAGGCCAGGGATCTGGACCCCGGGGTGCAGTTTCCGGACTGGCCGGGCCGGCTGTCGGGCGAGCTGCAGGTCACTGGACGCCTGGGTGAGCAGGGTCCCGAGGTGGAAGTCGCGATCGCCGGCATCAAGGGCCAATTGCGCGACCAGGCGCTACAGGCCAGCGGCGCCATCCGCTATGCCGCCGGCCGGTTGCAGGCCCGAGCACTGGACCTGGTCAGCGGACCGAACCGGCTGCGCCTGGACGGGCGGGCAGACCAGCAGTTCGACCTGGCATTCGACCTGGACGCCCCGGACCTGGCCGCGCTGTATCCAGGCCTGGCCGGGCGCCTGCAAGGGCAGGGCAAGTTGACCGGCACGACAACGGCGCCGCTGGTCGTGGCCCGACTGGACGGCCGCGACCTGGCATACGACCGGCTGCAGGTCGGCGAACTGCAGCTGCAGGCCGACTGGGGGACCAACGGCGGCACCGCGGTGCTGCACGCCGCCGCGCTCCGCAGCGGCGAGCAGCGCATCAGCAGTCTCAACGCCGACCTGAGCGGCACCGCGCTGTCGCACGCGCTGCAGTTTCAGGCCGAGGCGCCGTCGTTCAGCGTCGCGCTGGGGGCCAGCGGCAGTCTGGCCAATGGCAGCTGGCGCGGCACCCTGCAGCGCCTGGACCTGACCGAGCCGGTGCTCGGCGACTGGGCGCTGGTGGCGCCCGCCGCCCTGGAACTGGGCGCCGCGCGGGTGCACAGCGCCGAGCTGTGCCTGGCGCAGGGCCAGACCGACACCCGGTTGTGCCTGCAGGGGGGCTGGGCGCAGGCCGCCGGCCTGGACGCCAGCGGGCGCCTGAGCGGCCTGGAGCTGGGGCAGTTCGCTGCGCGACTGCCGGGCGAAGCAAAGATCGCGGGCCAACTGGCCGCCGATTTCCAACTGGCCGGTCAGCCCGAACGACCCAGTGTGGCGCTGACACTGAATCCTGGAGATGGCCTGCTGACCCTGGACACCGCGGGCGGGCCGCTGGAAATTGCCTATCGGGATGCCAAGGTGAGCGCACGCTTCACTGAGGATCAGGGCGTTGCGGAACTCCAGCTGCGACTGGGTGACGGCGGTCGCGCCAACGCCCGCGTCACCCTGGGCGCGGGACCGGCTCGCGCCCTTGGCGGGGAGCTCAGTGCCAGCTTCCCCGACCTGCGCCTGGTCGAGGGCTTCGTCCCCACCCTGGAGGCGGTCCAGGGCCAGCTGCGTCTCGACCTGAACCTCGCCGGCACCCTGGATGCCCCGCGCGGCCAGGGCCTGTTGCAGGTGCTCGATGCCAGCGCCCGCCTGCCGGCCGCCGGGCTGGAACTCAAGGACATCGCGCTGCAGC
>JBFZEF010000040.1:0-5141 GCA_041307045.1 Halioglobus sp. | reverse complement strand
TCAAGGCGGGGATCGAGCGCAAGCGCTGGCACGACCGGGAGGAGCAATACCGGCAGCAGCTGGAGCGCAATGAGAAATTCATCAGGGCCACTTTCGGCCGCTACCTGTCGGACGAGATCGTGACCGACATCCTGGAGCGCCCGGAGGGGCTCGAACTGGGCGGCGACCTGCGCCGCGTGACCATCCTCATGTCGGACATCCGCGGCTTTACCACCCTCAGCGAAAACCTTGCCCCCGCGCAGGTAGTCACCCTGATCAACCGTTACCTGGGCGCCATGACCGATATCATCATGGCCCACCAGGGCACCATCGATGAATTCATCGGCGACGCCATCCTCGCCGTGTTCGGTGCACCCCAGCGGCGCGATGATGATGCCGATCGCGCGGTGCATTGCGCCCTGGCCATGCAGGGTGCAATGGCAAAGATCAATGCGCTGAACCGGGAGGAGGGCCTGCCGGAAATCGAGACCGGCATTGCGCTCAATACCGGTGATGTCATCGCCGGCAATATCGGCTCGGAGCGCCGCAGCAAGTACGGTTTCGTCGGGCACCCGATGAACGTGACCTCGCGTATCGAGGACGTCACCGGTGGCGGTGAGATACTTGCCGCCGACAGCACCCTGCGCAGCCTGGCGGGTACATTTCGCATCGGCAGCAGCCAGGAGATCAACGTCAAGGGTATCAACCAGTCCATCGTCGTACACCAGATCCTGGGAGCGGCCGAATGAGGTGCGCGCGCACGCCCGATACAGTGCTCCCTGCCAGGGCAGGGACGCGGCGATGACGAGGCCCATACTGCTGGTGGAGGACAACGAGCTCAACCGGGAGATGCTGTTGCGGCGACTGAACCGCGCCGGTCTCACGGTGATTACCGCCTGCGATGGCCAGCAGGCGCTGGACCTGATGGTGAGTGAATTGCCGGCGCTGGTGCTGATGGATATGAGCCTGCCTGTGCTCGATGGCTGGACCGCCTGTCGCATGGCGCGCCAGGACGAGCGCATCAGGCATATCCCGATTATCGCCCTCACCGCGCACGCGATGGAGGAGGATCGCCTGAAGGCACTCAGGGCAGGCTGCGACGACTATGCCACCAAGCCCGTGGATTTTCCGGAACTGCTGAAAAAGATCGGGGCTCTCAGCCACTCATGAGCCTGCGCCGTCGACTCACGCTGTCACTGGTGACCATCCTGATCCTGTTCGCGGTGAACGTGGGCACCCATTTCTGGGGCAGTTACGCGCGAAACGAAAGCATGATCGCCTATCGCAATTCGGTGGCCGCGGCCCAGTTGTCCACCGAGATAGAACAACTGCTGAACGACCAGCGCCAGCAGATACTGGTACTGTCCACGCTGCGGGATACTACCGAGGACCAGCTGGATGAAAAGGAGCTGCAGCAGGCCCAGGGGGAACTGGAGGATATCAGCGACAGGATCGCCGAACTGGGGGAGCTGAGTCACGATGTGACCGAGATGCTCTACCAGAAATTATGGCAAAGCAGTGTCGCGCTGATTGATGGCTGGCGGGGCTTTTACCGGAATTACAATGATGCCGGCTACAGGGTCGACATGGAGGACCCCCTGCCCTATCTGGAGACCAGCCAGCACCTGAAGGAACTGGAACAGCGCCAGGCGTTTATCGCGGTACAACGGGCGAATATCATCGACCGCACCATCGCCCTGACCGATCGCATCACCGTGATCGGCTTTTTTGCCTCGATTTTCCTCACCGCGACGCTCGGCTTTTTCCTGGTGCGATACACCAATAAATCCCTCAAGAAGCTCAAGACGGGCACCCAGCGGATTGGCAGTGGCGACCTGGACTATCGCATAAACAATATCGAGGACAGCGGGGAACTCGGCGACCTGGCGGCGGCCTTCAACGATATGGCGGACAAACTTCGCAATGCCATGGAAGATGTCAGCAACGCCAGGGATGCCGCTGACGAGGCCAATGCCGCCAAGAGCATGTTCCTGGCCAATGTCAGCCACGAGCTGCGCACCCCGCTCAATGGCATCATCGGTTACAGCGAGATGCTCCACGACGAACTGGCGGATGGGCAAGCAATCGACCGCAGCCAGTTCCAGCTCGACCTGGAGAAGATCATTCGCTCCGGACGCCAGCTGCTGTCCCTGATCAACGACATCCTCGACCTGTCCAAGATCGAAACCGGCAAGATGTCATTGCACACGGAGGATTTCCAGCCCGGGGAAATCCTGGCGCAGGTGTGCGACTCCCTGGCACCGCTGCTGCGGGATAATGGCAATGAGCTGGTGCTGTCCGATATCGGTGACCTGCCCGTGCTGCACAACGATGCCGCCAAATTCCGCCAGGTGTTCACCAACCTGCTCAGCAACGCCTGCAAGTTTACCCACCAGGGCGTGATCACGGTGAGCGCCCGATCCCTGCCACAGCCCGAGCCCGTAGTCGAAATTTCGGTGCAGGACACCGGTATAGGCATGAGCCGGGAGCAGCAGGGGAGGATTTTCGATGCCTTCGTCCAGGCCGAAGCGTCCACGAGCGCCAACTATGGAGGCACCGGGCTGGGGCTGGCTATCTGCCGGGATTACTGTGAATTGATGGGGGGAAGTATCCGGGTCAGGAGCGCCCCCGGCAAGGGATCGACCTTTACGGTTCGGCTGCCTTCTGGCCCAGGGTCAGGTCCCGCAGGCGCTTGAGCGCCTCTTCACGCTTCGCGAGGTCATCCTTGAGGGCCGAGTTATTGGCCTTCAGTTTGTCGATCTTGTCCTGCAGCTCGAGCAGGTTCAGCAATGACTGCCGCATCAGGCGCGTGTAGTCGTGAACGCCCAGCTTTTTTGCATTTTGCTCCCGCAACAGGCGGAAGTCCTTGCGCGCCCGCACTGGATCATAAAAGGAACTGCGCGGCAGCATGCGCACGTAGGCGATGGCGATGCCTGCTTCCAGGTCCGCCCGGGGGGTGGATTCCAGTTGCTGGTAGCGCTCAAACTCCGCCATCGCCTCGTCGTATTCACCATCCAGCAGGGCCCGGTAGCCCTGCTCCAGGAAGGTGTAGTCAGTGGTGGGCGCGTCGCTACAATCGCACTCGGCCAGCTCAGGCAGGTTTAGCGGTAGCGGCGGCACCGCTGCTGCGGCGACCGGTGGCTCCCCCGGCGTCGCAGCGACACCGGGTGGCGCGCCCGCGGCCGGCGTCACGGCGGGTGACGCCGCGCAGGCCTGGAGGCTGAAGGCCAGGAGAAAGAGAGCGGCTAATCTACTGCGGGGCACAGGCACAACGCAGGTCTCGGGTGGCAGGTCAGGCGCCAGTTTAGCCCAGTTAACTCCACCCGAGAAGCACGCTGGCCAGTTCCCATGGGCGCCAGACAGGCCAGACGCAATCCCCGCGCGTGCCTATTCAGGCCGCATGTGCGGGAATAGCAGGAGATCACTGATAGAGGGCGAATCGGTCAGCAGCATGACCAGCCGGTCGATGCCAATACCCTCGCCCGTGGTCGGAGGCATGCCGTACTCCAGGGCGCGTATATAGTCATGGTCGTAATGCATGGCCTCCTCGTCACCGGAATCCTTCTGTTCGACCTGGTCGAGGAAGCGCTGGGCCTGGTCCTCCGGGTCATTCAGCTCGGAAAAGCCGTTGGCCAGCTCGCGCCCACCCACGAAGAACTCAAAGCGGTCGGTGACAAAGGGATCGGCGTCGCTGCGCCGGGCCAGGGGAGATACCTCGGTGGGATAGGCGGTGATGAACGTAGGCTGATCCAGCCGGTGTTCCACGGTTTTCTCAAAGATTTCGAGCTGCACCTTGCCCAGGCCCCAGCTGTCTTTCAGCGCGATGCCCAGGCCACTGGCGATGGCGCGGGCGGCGCTCTCATCCGCCAGCTGCGCCGCGCTGATCCCATCATTGTGGGCCAGGATCGAGTCGAACACCGACATCCGCCCGAACGGCTGCGAGAAATCGTAGTCGCTGCCCTGGTAGTGCACGGTGTTACTGCCCAGCACCTGCTGGGTCAGTTTGCGCATCATGTCTTCGGTCAGGTCCATGGCGTCGCGGTAATCGGCATAGGCCCAGTAGTACTCGAGCATGGTGAACTCGGGATTGTGGCGGGTGGACAGGCCCTCGTTGCGAAAGCTGCGGTTGATTTCAAATACCTTCTCAAAGCCACCCACTACCAGGCGCTTCAGATACAGCTCCGGCGCGATGCGCAGGTACATGTCCTGGCCCAGGGCGTTGTGGTGAGTCACAAAGGGCCTGGCCGCCGCGCCTCCAGGTATGACCTGCATCATGGGGGTTTCCACCTCCATGAATCCCGCCTCGCCCATGTAGGCGCGGATAAACCCGATGATTTCCGAGCGGGTACGAAAAACATCCCGGGACGCCGGATTGACGATTAGGTCCACATAGCGCTGGCGGTAGCGCAGCTCCTGGTCGGCGAGGCCGTGGTACTTGTCGGGAAGGGGACGCAGCGCCTTGGTCAGCAGCCGCGCCTGGCGCATATTGATATAGAGGTCGCCCTTGCCGGATTTATGGATCGGCCCGCTGGCGGCGACGATATCGCCCAGGTCCCAGCCCTTGATTTCATCGAGCGCAGCCTCGTCCAGCGCCTTGCGGTCAATATACAGCTGGATCTGCTCGCTGCCGTCCTGGATGAGCAGGAAAGCGCCGCGATTGCGGATGAGCCTGCCAGCGACCGCATATACCCTGTCGGCCTGCTCCAGCTCTTCCTTGGACGACGCGCCGTACTCCCGCTGCAGGTGAGCGGCCATGGCGGTGCGCCGGAAATCATTGGGGAAGGCATTGCGCTGTGCCCGCAGCTGGGTGAGCTTGCCGCGCCGCTCGGCGATGAGTTTGTTCTCTTCCTGGGCAGTGTTCGCCGCCTGTTCCTGCTCGCTCATTGTCATTCCCGCCTACAGCCCGCTCTTCAGCGAGGCCTCGATAAACTGGTCTATGTCACCGTCCAGCACGGCCTGGGTGTTGCTGGTTTCCACACCCGTGCGCAGGTCCTTGATACGGGACTGGTCCAGCACATAGGAACGGATCTGGCTGCCCCAGCCAATATCCGCCTTGCTGTCCTCCATCGCCTGTTTTTCCACGTTGCGGCGATGCATTTCCATCTCGTACAGTTTCGCCCGCAGCATCTTCATGGCGTTGTCCCGGTTCTGAGATCGGAAGA
>JBFZEF010000039.1:0-10401 GCA_041307045.1 Halioglobus sp. | reverse complement strand
GACATGCATGACGACGTCGTTGATGCACATGCCGCCGGAAATGGTGCGGGTTTCGGCCATGGTTTGCTCGGCGTCGTCAGCACCGAAATAGTAAACGGCCAGTGCCCGGGGCTTGGAGTTGATATAGTCGATACACTCGGAAAACTCGCGATAGGTCCGTATAGGCAACAGCGGGCCGAAAATTTCCTCCTGCAGTACCTTCAGGTCTTCGGGCGGTTCGGGTATCAGGGTGGGGGGAATCTTGTACGTGCCCTGTTGCTGGCTGAAGTCCTCCCCCGCGGGGTTGATGGCGATGGTCTTGACCCCGCGTTCTTCGGCTTCCGCCAGGTAGCCAGTCAACCGCTGGTAGTGGCGTTGGTTGACCACGGACGTGTACTGGGCATTGTCCAGCAGGCGCGGATACATATTCGCCACTACCTTTTGCGCAGTCGCGATCACGTCGTGCAGCTTTTCCTCCGGCACCAGCAGGTAGTCCGGCGCCAGGCAGATCTGGCCGGCGTTCATGGTCTTGCCCATCATGATGCGGCTCATGGCTTTTTCGAGATCTGCGGTGCGGGAGATAATCACGGGCGATTTTCCACCCAACTCCAGGGTGACCGGTACCAGGTTGCGGGCAGCGGCCGCCATGATATGCCGCGCCACCGAGGTCGCGCCGGTAAACAGTAGATGATCCAGCGGCAGGTTGGTGAACGCCTGGCCAACTTCGGGGCCCCCGGTAAACAGCACCGCCTCCTTCGGGTCGTAGGCGTCCTTGACGATTTCCGCCAGGACCTCGGAGGTGGCGGGAGTGAACTCAGAGGGTTTGATCATCACCCGATTGCCGGCCGCGAGCGCGCCCGCCATGGGTGCGAACACCATGGACACGGGGAAATTCCAGGGGGAAATGATGCCCACCACACCCAGGGGCTGATACTCGATGCGCGAGCGGCCGCCGAGCAGGTTCAGGGGAAAGATAGTCGGGCGCCGCTCAGCCTTCATCCATTTGCGCAGGTGCTTTTTGGCGTGCTTCATGGCGGCGATTGAAGCACCTATGTCGGTGATCAGGGTAATCTCCCGGGGACGACAGCTGAAATCAGCGTGCACCGCCTCGGCTACTTTGTCGGCGTATTTGACCAGCGCGCCTATGCCGCGCTCCAGGCGGTCAATGCGTACGGCCGCAGTTACCACTCCCTCCCGGATGAAATCCGCTCGCTGGGCCTCCAGCTGGGCCTGCATTGTCGCCTCGATGTCGCTCAAGCCTGGCGCTTTGGCAATGGAGCTCATGGATTGTCCTCTTGTTTCCGGGGCCCCTGAATGAGACCGTAGCCCGGCGAGTATAGACCGCTACGGAAGGAATGATAACCACCTGTTCCCACCCCAACGAGGGTTGGTGTTTGCCGGGGTTGGCAATATCGGAGGGAGCTGCTATTACTTCAATATGAGCAAAACCAGCGCAGGCACCGACAGCCGTACTCCATCTCCTCCCTACGGCTATTCGCGGGTGTGCACCCACTCGCGGGAGGAACAGCTGCATATCGTGGCCCAGTTCCATGCGCATAAGATAAGGCCCAGCCGCATCGCCTACCGGGTGGGTATCGATATCGCGTTCATCGAGGCGCTGATCGCCGGGGAGACGGAGCAGGAGCGGTTTCCGCGTCTGGTGGCGCGTTATCGCAAGCAGCGCTACCAGCAGCGCATGACTGACTCAAGTGTGCGCAAAGGAGCGGCCCGTTATGAAATGGAGCAGCGTATAGAGAAAGAGTTTATGCTGGAGGTCGATCTCTAGAGAGCATCCCATGGATACCCTAAAGCGCTGGCACGACATCATTGAATTGCGTAAACCGGAACTGCTGGATGAAATCCTGGCGGAGGATTGCGTTTTCTTTTCGCCGGTAGTGCACACGCCCCAGCAGGGCAGGGAGCTTACAAAACTCTACCTGACCGGTGCGATGCATGTACTCAACAAGGACTTTCGGTACGTGAAAGAGCTGGTGAGCCCCGGCCACGCGGTACTGGAATTCGTCTGTGATATCGACGGCATCAGCGTAAACGGCGTGGATATCATCAGCTTTGATAGTGATGGCAAGATCAATGAATTCAAGGTGATGGTACGTCCACTCAAAGCGATCAACCTGTTGCACGCCAAAATGCGGGAAATGCTGGAACGCCTCTCGGCGTAGTATGGTGCCGATGGTGAGCCCCGCGGTCGCGGCTATCTTATAGAGGCTATATCCTGAGGCAGGGCGCGGACGGACAGAGGCGCAGTTTCCCTGTATAATCCCGGGCCGCGCGTGCTCCAGGCGCCCCGCTCACCGCTCAAGGTACTTACATGTCCACTTCCGATGGGATAACCAGTTTTGCCGAGCTGGCGTTACCCGCACACCTGCAAAAGGCCCTGATTGACGTCGGTTATGAAACGCCTTCGGCGATTCAGGCCCGCATTATCCCCCATATGCTCGAGGGGGCTGATGTACTGGGCCAGGCCCAGACCGGCACCGGCAAGACAGCGGCTTTCGCCCTGCCCATCCTCGCCCGGCTCGATATCAAGCAAAAGTTGCCGCAAGTACTGGTGCTGGCACCTACCCGCGAGTTGGCCATCCAGGTAGCAGAGGCATTTCAAAAGTACGCGCGACACCTGCCGGGTTTCCACGTCCTGCCGATCTATGGTGGTTCCGATATGCGTGGCCAGTTGCGGCAACTGGAGCGCGGCGTGCATGTGGTGGTGGGCACGCCAGGCCGGGTTATGGACCATATGCGACGGGGCTCCCTCACGCTCTCTAAGCTGCAGACCCTGGTGCTCGATGAAGCGGATGAGATGTTGCGCATGGGGTTCATCGACGATGTCGAGTGGATCCTGGAACAGACTCCGCCGCAGCGCCAGATCGCCCTCTTCTCCGCCACCATGCCGGACGCCATCCGGCGTATCGCAAAGCGCCATCTCAGGGAACCGCGGGAGATCTCCATCGAGGTGAAGAGCGTCATCAGCTCGGCGATCCGCCAGCGCGTCTGGATGATGGCGGGCGTGCACAAGCTCGACGCGCTCACCCGTATCCTCGAAGTCGAGGATTTTGACGGCATGATCATTTTCGTTCGCACCCGCATCCTGACCACGGAGCTGGCTGACAAGCTCGCCGCCCGCGGCTACTCCGCCACGGCACTGAATGGCGATATACCCCAGAAGCAGCGGGAACAGACCATAGAGCGCCTGAAGAGTGGGGATCTGGACATCCTGGTGGCCACCGATGTGGCCGCCCGCGGCCTGGACGTCGGGCGCATAAGCCACGTGATCAATTACGACATTCCCTACGATGTCGAAGCCTATGTTCACCGCATCGGGCGCACGGGTCGGGCCGGCAGGACGGGAGAGACGATCCTGTTCGCCGCCAATCGCGAACGGCGCTTACTGCGCGCAATCGAAAAGGCGACGGGCCAGACCATCGAGCAGATGGCTCTGCCTACGGCCGAAGAGGTGACTGATAAACGCATCGGCAGGTTCAAGCAACGGATCACCGAAACCCTGGATACGGCGGACCTCAAGGCCTTCAGAAAGATGGTCGAGGACTACCAGCACGAGTACGGCGTGCCGGTCATCGAGATCGCCGCCGCGTTGGGGGCGCTGGCGCAGGGCCAGAAGGCCTCAGCTACCAAGCCGGCGACCGCCGGATCGGAACAGAAGCGGGAGTATCCGGCTGCGCCTGCCGCGCCCGAGCCGGCGCGTAAAGCCAGGTCCGGGGATGCCCGGAAACCTCCGCCCGCTACCTCGCGCGAAGCACCGCCCCGGCGTGAGCGGGTAGCGCAATCCGCGCCCGACCAGGCCCGGGAACCGAAACCCTCGAAGCAGCCCGACCTGGGTGCACCGCTGCGCACCGCGCCTGCCCGCAAACGTGAAGGCGCCGCGGCTGACGCCGGGATGGAGTGCTATCGCATCGAGGTCGGCCTGCAGCATGGCGTGAAGCCGGGAAATATCGTTGGCGCCATAGCCAACGAGGCGGAAATCGAAAGCGAATACATCGGCCGCATCGAGATATTTGACGACCACAGCACCGTGCAGCTGCCGGAGGGTATGCCCAGGGAAATCTTCAAGCACCTGAAGAGCGTGTGGGTGAGTGGCCAGAGGCTGCAGATTTCGCGGCTGGACCAGCCGGGGAGGGTGTCGCAGCGCCCGGTGCGGGACAAGCCAAAAAGCCCCGCCCCGGAAGGCGGCAAGCCAATCGGCAAAAAGTCTCCGAAGCCGCGCAAGCCGAAGTGATGGGGGGCTGGTATTCGCCGGGGCCTGCTGCTGGCGGGCGCTGCTAATGCCGGTGTTGTTCGGGGTGGTGCTGCTGGACCTGATCGGCTTCGGCATCGTCATACCCATCCTGCCGTTCCTGTCGCCCCAACTGGGGGCCGACAAGCTGGATGTCGCATTTATCATCATGGCTTACGCCATTGGCGCTGGCGTGTGCGCACCGTTCTGGGGTCGGTTGTCGGACCGTATCGGGCGCAAACCGGTGATCATAATTTGCCTGGCGGGCGCCGCCGTCTCCTATGTCATGCTTGGTCTTGCCTCAGCCCTGTGGATGGTCTATGCCGCCCGCGCATTTGCCGGGATGATGGCGGGCAACGTCGGGGTCGCCTCCGCCATGATGGCGGATATCACCCGGCCCGAGAACCGGGCCAAAGGCATGGGCCTGATTGGCGCGGCATTCGGGCTTGGTCTCGTGCTTGGTCCGATGCTGGGCGGCCTGCTGTCCGGGGAGGAGCCCGGATTCCTGCTCCCCTGCGCGGTGGCGGGAGGCATGTCGGTGCTGGCCCTGGTGGCCGCAGCGATTTTCCTGCCGGAATCACTCGCTGCGGACAGGCGCGCAGCCCACAGGGAGCACCAGCAAAGCGGCGCCATGGGGTCCACCTACAGTATGCTGCGCGCTGGCGGCAACCGACTGCTGATGCTGCAATTCTGCCTGCACAATCTTTGTGTGAGCTCGCTCACCTACCTGTTCCCCCTGTGGGCCGGTGATACGCTCGACTGGGGTCCCCGCCAGGTGGGCATCGTGTTCGGTATCCAGGGCGCGATCATGGTGGTGGTGCAGGGCGGCCTGATGGGACTGCTGGTGCGCAACCTGGGCGAACTGCAATTGCTTCGGATTGCAGTCACCGCGCTGGTAGTCGGATTGGGTATGGGTGTATTGGCCGACAGCATGGAGCTCATGGTCGCGTCGATATTCGTTGCCATGACCGGGGCTACCCTGTGCATGCCGCTGTTGAATGCCATCGTCAGCCATCGTGCACCGGTGATGAACCGGGGCCGGATGCTCGGCATCTCGGGCGCGGCGTCCTCCTGGGGCAGGGTGGCAGGTCCCGCGCTCGGGGGTTTCAACCTCGCGCTGTTCGGCTACCATGGCGCATGGCTCGGTTCCCTGCTGGTCTCGCTGCTTTATATGGCATGGTGCTATCGGGAATACAACTTGCGGGGGCGCGGCCAGCCAGGCGCTGCATACGATTGATCGCGCGCTCGTGGCAATTTGCCCAAAGAGAAGTTAGTGTAGTGCGGTCCTGAATCTGCCTGTGAGAGAGTATCGCGATGGCTACCACGCTGTTTGATTTGACCGGAAAAATTGCCCTTGTCAGCGGCGCCAGCCGGGGTATCGGCGAGGAGATTGCCAAACTGCTGGCCCAGCAGGGCGCGCATGTCATTGTCTCCAGCCGCAAGATCATCGATTGCACCGCCGTGGCCGAGGGCATTCGGGCCGCGGGTGGCAGTGCCGACCCCTTTGCCTGCAATGTGGGTAACATGGATGATATAGCCGCGCTGTTCGAGCATATCCACAAAACCTATGGCAAGCTCGATATCTGCGTGAACAACGCCGCCACCAATCCCTATTTTGGGCATGTTCTGGATACCGATCTGGGTGCATTCAACAAGACCGTGGATGTAAACATCCGCGGCTACTTTTTCATGTCCATCGAGGCCGGCAAACTCATGCGCGACCACGGCGGCGGCGCGATCGTCAATACCGCCTCAGTCAACGCACTGCAACCCGGCCCCATGCAGGCGATCTACTCGATCACCAAAGCGGCTGTGGTGAACATGACCAAGGCGTTCGCCAAGGAGTGCGGTCCTTTGGGAATTCGCTGCAACGCGTTGTTGCCGGGCCTCACCCGCACCAAATTCGCCGGCGCGCTGTTTTCCAATGAGGATATCTACCAGGCGGCGATTCGGGAGATTCCGCTTGGCCGCCATGCGGAACCCAGTGAGATGGCGGGCACCGTGTTGTACCTGGTCTCGGATGCGAGCAGCTACACCAACGGCGAATGCATCGTCGTCGACGGTGGCCTCACCATCTGACCTTACAGCTTCCGGCAGCGGGCCAATTGCCACAGGTGAGCGCGGGAGGCTACAGTAGCGCGGAGTCAAGGGGAGCGTCGTATGGAACGAGACCAGATCCACCCACAGCTGCTTGCAGACTGCCATTACCTGGGCTGCCTGGCGGCGTCGGCCGTACTGCTCAATCGCAATGCGGCGTTGCCCTGGTTTATTCTGGTGCCCGATACGCGCCTCAACGACATCCTGGACTTGCCCGAGCACCACCGTGAGGTGGTAATGGCTGACTGCGCCGCGGTGTCTTCGTTCATCAAGCAGGTGCTGGGCTTCGACAAGGTCAATTTTGCCGGCCTGGGGAATGTGGTGCCGCAAATGCACCTGCACATCATTGGCCGCCGGGAGGGCGACCCCTGCTGGCCACAACCGGTTTGGGGAAATCTGTGCGCGAGCGAAACCTATGAGCAACTGCAGCTGCAGGGTTGGCAGGCCGACCTGCAGAAGATGATAGACCTGCGGCCGGCAGACCTGCCGGGCTAGGCTGATGCAGAAACAGGTATTTGTAACCCGCCAGCTTCCCGGTGAACGGATTCACGAACTCGCGCAGCACTGCAGAATCAATGTGTGGATGGGCCCCGGCCCTTTGCCGGCGGCAACGCTGCGCACGGAACTGGCGGGTTGCCAGGGCCTGATATGCCTGTTGAGTGACCGCATTGACCGGGCCCTGCTGGATGCGGCGCCGGGCCTTGAGTTCGTTTCCAGCATGTCGGTGGGGGTAGACCATATCGACGTGAATGCACTGTCGGAGCGCGGCATTCCAGTGGGCAATACGCCCGGCGTACTGGTGGAGACCACCGCCGATACCGCGTTCGCCCTGCTGCTGGCGGCGGCCCGGCGCATCGCTGAAGCGGACCGTTGCGTGCGCAACGGTGACTGGACCACGGCCAATGCCTGGGCTCCGGATTTCTTTATCGGTAAGGATGTCAGCGGCGCCACCCTGGGTATTGTCGGCCTGGGCGAGATCGGTCAGGCCGTGGCGCGGCGGGCGGCAGGCTTTGGTATGCAGGTACTGGCCTGGAGCCGGGCCCCGCGGCAACTGGCGGGGATAGAAATGGTCGCACTGGAGGAGCTGCTGGCGCGCAGTGATTTTGTCAGCGTCCACGTAGCGCTCGCAGCGGGGACCCGCAATTTGCTCGATGCGGGGAAGATCGCGCTGATGAAGCCCGGCGCGGTGCTGGTCAACACTGCGCGCGGCGGCATCGTCGATGAACAAGCCCTGGCCGCTGCCCTGGCAGGCGGCAGGTTGTCAGCCGCGGGCATCGATGTGTTTGAGCGTGAGCCGGTACCGGCTGACAACCCGCTGTTGCACTTACCTAACGTCGTGGTGACGCCGCACATCGGCAGCGCAACAACAGCGACCCGGGCTCGCATGGCGGATATGGCGGCGGCGAATGCAATTGCGGCGCTGCAGGGGCAGGTGATGCCCTGCTGTGTGAATCCGCATGTCTACGCGTGAGGAGGTCCGGCGCAGGCTTCAGCTGGCCGGAGGCAGGGTTTCCAGGGCCTCGCGCACACCTTTGTGCAGCGTGTCCCGCATTTCCTCCCGGTCGACCTTGTTCACGTTTTCCACGATGCTTGTGATGATGACATGCCACACCTCTTTCCGGGTGGCGCTGTCATTGAACAGCAGCGCGACGTTGCTCGTTTCCTTGACGCCACCCAGGGCGTAGGCGTTGTCGACTACAGCCTGGTTGGTGTGCTGGCTGGGATTCACCGAGGGATAGGGCGTTATATTGTAGGCCTGCGAGCTGCGTTCACCCAGGCGCAGGCCAGAGGCGTAAATATAGTCCACGCTGAACTGGGCGCGTTTCGGGTCGAGGATGTAACCTTTTGCGCTCAGATTGGCATCTACCTCGCGCCGCAGCATCGGGTCCATGATGTACATGGGGTCGTCGGAGTTGGCCGCATTGGGCAGCGGCTCGCTGCGCCAGCTGTAGTACTGGTAGTTGCCGGCCGCGAAGCTGTCGATCGGTGCCGGCCGGGTCTCGATCCCGCTGCAGGCCGCTACTGCCAGCATCAGCAGCAGGCTTGCGACTGTCGTGGTAAAGCGCATGTTAGTCCTCTTTTTAGGTTCCGGGGCGCGTCGCAGCTTGCGTTGCAGCCATCGTAGGCATGGTAGCAGCCTGAGCATGACACATGCCAGCCGCCGCATGGCCGGGCCTGTCACTGCCGATCCAGGGCAGGCCATTCCGATGGCGCTTGGCCGGGCATTATCGGGTGAATTGGCGCCCTCACTTTGGTAGGATGAACGCCATAACGATAAAGCAGGTTGGGTAGGGCGCATGATATCCAGAAAATTGATCCGCACCGACCTGAACCTTCTGGTTGCCCTGCAGATCCTGCTGGAGGAGTGCAATGTGACCCGCGCGGCGGAGCGCCTCTCGGTGTCGCAGCCCGCCCTGAGCAAAACCCTGCAGAAATTGCGCGACGCCTTCGAGGATGAACTGTTCACCCGCACCGCGCATGGTCTTGTGCCCACGCCCAGGGCTGAGGAGCTGGCAAAAGAGCTGCCCTCCCTGCTGGAGAAGATCGAGCACGTCCTGGGCAGCGAGGGCTTTGATCCTCGGACTTTCAGCGGCGGCTTCAAGCTGTTGTTGCCACCGATATTGAGCGAGGCCCTGTTGCCGGGCCTGATGGCGGAGCTGAGGGACATTGCGCCCGGCGTGCAGATTGTTACCGCCGAGGTGGCGCCAAACTTCCAGGAGCAGTTGAAAAAGGGCGAGGCTGACTTTGCCGCCTTTATCGCCCTGGATACGGAGCGCGACATCCTGGCTGAGCCCATCGCCACCATCGCCCCCCGCTGCTATATGCGCCTGGACCATCCCCTGGCGAACAGAGAAATGAATCTGCAGGATTTCCTCGCGTTCCCGCACCTGCGCCTGTATCTGCCGGGCCTGACCCGGGAAAACACCAGTATGGTGGACGATGTGCTGGGGCAATACGGGGTGCACCGCCGCATCGCCCTGGAGACCACCCAGTTTGCCGCTGCGGTCGGGGTGCTCTGCCGCACGGATTCCCTGCTGGTTGCCAATGCCGGTTTTGAGGCGGGGGGGCTGTATCGGGAGCGCATTACCGGGCATGACATCCCGGCCGAGCTGCAGCGGATGATCCGCAACTCCCACAGCGGCCACCGCGGTAAACTGTCCCTGATGCGCCATACCCGCACCGCGCGCAGCACGCCCCACCAGTGGATGCGGGCGCTGCTGATGAAGCACCTGACCATCCCGGGAGAAACCGTAGAGCCGTAGCCGCCCGGCTCGAGCCTGGCGGCACACCCTCTTTCGCAAGGGACTGCAATTTAATAGCCCCTGGCCGCGGGAAGCTCCCCCCGCCAATTCACCGGGATGGGCAATATAGTCCATAATATGCGCGATTTACTCCCTTGGAACATGGCTGCTGGCGGAGTAAGCTGGCGCGCAACAATTCCTTGGCTACCCGACAACGGTGCACCGCGAGCGGCGGCGCACCAGGAACCAACACAGGAGCAGATGAGCATGGGGCACAGTGGCGAGAGTTTGGACGTGCGGGACGAGATCAAGGCAATGATGGCGCGGGCCCGTGCTGCCCAGGCGCAGATTGCCGATTACACCCAGGAGCAGGTGGATGAACTGATCACCGCCATGGTCTGGTCAGTGGCGCGCGAAGACGCATCGGAAAAAATCGCCCAGTTCACCGTCGATGAAACCCAGCTGGGCAACTACGCCGGCAAATACCTCAAAATACACCGCAAGACCCGGGCCACCCTGGTGGACATCATCAACGACAAATCGGTCGGGGTGATCGAGGAGGACCCGGTGCGCAATATCGTCAAGATTGCGAAGCCGGTGGGCGTGATCGGCGCACTCTCGCCCTCCACCAACCCGGAGGCCACGCCGGTTATCAAGGCGATTTCAGCAGTCAAGGGGCGCAATGCCATCATCATCGCGCCACACCCCCGGGCCAAGCTCACCAATAAAATGATCTGCGACTACATGCGCGAGGCTATCGTCGCCATGGGCGGGCCGGCAGACCTGGTGCAGAGCATCGATGTGCCTTCCCTGGACAAAACCAACGAGATCGGAAGG